>NZ_JAAHFV010000025.1:0-44676 GCF_010672755.1 Moorena sp. SIO1F2 | reverse complement strand
GGGGGGATGGGGAGATGGGGAGGTGGGGAGGTGGGGAGATGGGGAGGTGGGGAGATGGGGAGATGGGGAGATGGGGAGATGGGGAGATGGGGAGATGGGGAGATGGAGAAATTAGGTGTAAACAAACACAGGTGAATAGCACAATTCAATAATAGTGTCGGGCCAAATTGGCGGTTTTGCCAAATCTTTACATAACTAATTTTATTTAGTGCATAAATATTTGAACAAAACCAAGAAGCTTGAGTGGTGGATTGTCTAGGAAGGTTATCCCTTGATTAGCGGAATTTTCGGCAACACCAATTACCTACCAACAATGAAAATTCCATAAATTCTAATTATATTGACTGACTTAATACCTCAAACGGCGTAGTAGATATTTTAAAGTAATTAATTATTTCCCATCAACATATAAAGATTTCCCCTAGACTGCCTCAGAATTACGTAAAATTTTGATTAATTTATCACAATCCTAGTCCCAATCACTAGGATTAACTGAGATGATGGCAAATCGAAAGGATATATACATCTACCAACTTAACTATGTCAAATCAACTATTCAATATCTCAAACCTTAACGGCAGAATTGGGTTCTCTATTAATGGTGTTACATTAGGTGACCGCTCCGGCTACTCAGTGAGCAGCGCCGGAGATATCAACGGTGATGGCAATCTTGACCTGATTATCGGAGCCCCAGGAGCTGATCCCAATGGCCTTTTTTCAGGTACAAGCTATGTGGTGTTCGGTGGTCCAGATGTAGGTGCTAGCGGTAGCATCGCACTCAAAAACGAAGACGGTACTGATAAGCTAGACGGTACTAACGGTTTCGTTATTAAGGGTCTTAATTCAAATGAATTCTTAGGCTTCTCGGTTAGCAGTGGTGGAGATATCAATGGTGATGGTACGAATGACCTACTGGTAAGTGCTCCTGGTGCTGGTCCCGACAACAAGAATGGCGTGAGCTATGTAATATTTGGCGATTCCACTGTCGGCTCTACTGGTAGCGTAGATCTCTCAGCTCTAAACGGTACCAATGGCTTCGCTATCAATGGCGTCGATGATGCATTATTTTCTGGTCATTCCATCAGCAATTTAGGGGACGTTAACGGCGATGGTAAAGATGACCTCTTAATTGGTGCTCCTGATGCCTTTTTGCCTAATGCCTCGTTGCCTATTTCTTCTAAGCCTGTTTATCCTGGCAAGGCTTATGTGGTATTTGGGGATACAGTAGGTACTAGCGGTAGCCTAGACCTCTCCACTCTGGACGGCACTAATGGCTTCCTCCTCACCAGTGGTGTTGCCGGAAACTTGGCAGGTTTCTCAGTCAGTAGTGCTGGGGATATCAATGGTGATGGCATCAAAGACTTCGCTATCGGTGCTCCTGGTAGTAATGATGCTCGGACTGACAACAGTTCTGCTGGTAAGACTTATGTAGTCTTCGGTGGTTCAGGTCTGGGTGCCACTGGAACTCTAGACCTCTCATCGATACCCTCCTCCGAGCCCAAAACTGGCTTCGTCATTAATGGTATTGATGAAGGTTCCAGCTCTGATCTCGGTGACAGGGCAGGCTGGTCCGTGAGTGATGCTGGGGATGTCAATGGTGATGGTGTTAGTGACTTAATCATTGGGGCTCCCTTTGTTGACGCTGGTGACCAGACTGATGTTGGCCAGGCTTACGTAATCTTTGGCGGCACAGATGTTGCTGGTACAGGGAACTTAGACCTTGCAAGCCTCAACGGTACCAATGGCTTTGCTATCACAGGGATTGAAGCAGAGGGTCTCCTGGGCTCGTCAGTTAGTTATGCTGGGGATCTCAACTATGATGGGTTTGCTGATGTTGCGATTGGAGCTGAAGGTGCAGGTAAAGTTTATGTGCTGTTCGGCAGTGAAGAGTTGGGAGCTACTGGCAGTGTAGACCTTTCTACCCTAGACGGGGAAAATGGCTTAGTTATCGAAGGTAGCGACTCCCTAGGCTTCTCAGTAAGTGGAGCAAAAGACGTTAATAGTGATAGCATTGATGACCTAATTATCGGCGCACCTGGTCTTGAACTTAGTGGAGACAATGGCAACACCCCAGGGAATAGCTATGTCCTATTCGGTAATCATGCTCCAGTGATAGACCTCAATGGTGTATCGGTCACAGATACCACGACTGATACCACGACTGATACCACGACTGATACCACGACTGATACCACGACTGATACCACGACTGATACCACGACTGATACCACGACTGATACCACGACTGATACCACGACTGATACCACGACTGATACCACGACCGAGCCAATTATTGCAGCTGCCCCAGCTATTGCAGCTGCCCCAGCTCCAGATACCGACGGCATTGATGCTACTATCACATTTACCGGTAATCAGCTGGCACTGTTCCCAGATAACAAATTGACTCTGAGTGATGCTAATAACACCACTCTGGTTGGCGCAACAGTAACAATTGCTAATCTTCTGAATCCCACACAGGAACTGCTGAGTGTTGACAACACTGATACCTCGATAGCGGTTAACTTCGATGCCAACAGTGGTATGCTTACCTTAAGTGGGGAAGATACCATCCAAAATTACCAGCAAGTCCTCAACACCCTAGAGTATGAAAACACATCTGGTGTGACTGATGCCTCTGGTCGCATTATCCAGTTTGTGGTTGATGATGGTTTAGCTTTCAACAACGTCAGTGAGGTAGCTACTCTGATTACCATCCAAGATAATGACTCGACGGTGATTGGTACTTTCCAGGATGATACCTTGCTTGGGGGTAATGGCAACGATACCCTAGAAGGGAGCTCAGGCAATGACTCCCTCGACGGTGGAGCTGGTAATGATAGCCTGGTTGGAGGAGATAACTCAGACACCCTACTCGGTGGTGACGGTGATGACGTCCTTGATGGTGGGACTAATGGCGACTTCCTCGATGGTGGAGCTGGTAATGATAACTTGTCTGGGGGAGAAAACTCAGACACCTTGATCGGTGGTGAGGGTAATGACTCGCTGTTTGGTGGTAACAGTGATGATATCTTAGAAGGCGGATTAGGGAATGATATCTTATCTGGCGAAGGCGGTATTGACACCTATGTCTTGAACCCTGGTGAGGGAACAGATACTGTGTTTGGTTTTGAAGATGGAATCGATATGTTCAAGTTAGGTGGAGATCTGACCTTTGCTCAGCTGGCAATTGCTGGTAGCGGTGGGGCGACTACTATTACTGCCAATGGCGAAGTCTTAGCACAGGTGTTCGGGGTATCCGCGAGTCAGCTCACAGCGGAAGATTTTATTGTTGAGGAGGATATAGTCGTTTAATTCAAGAGCCGCACACCCACTTCCAGAGTGGGTGTGTTGGTCCTTGCTGACAAATCCTCTGTACTTGTTGCTCCAGGCGTTTCTGTTCTAAGGGTGGTAATCCAAATAAAATATTGCGACTTTGCCAAACTAAGACGGCTAAGGTTGTGCCAATACAGATAGCCAGACCTATTGCAGGCACATGGTTGTAGATAATACTATACCGGAGTGCTGCCCAGGTAAAATGCGATCGCATCAGGGAAATTTCATAGTGCCAACCCCACAGGCTTAATGGAGCAACAGTTATCCAGAGGATGCCTACGAAAACCCACCTACCATAAACAGTTATTTGATGTAATCGTTTTACCCTGGCCTTAAAGATGGGGTCAAGGGTAATTTTTCTTCTTTGGCTACCTGGCTGCTCCATAATCAGAAAACTATTGAAAATTAGAACTAAACTTCATCAGAAAATTCTGCTTCAATCACTGAATTCCCCTCCTTTTCGGGATTAACCGGAACCTCTACTACAGACTGAGCTTTACCAGTGCGCTCTCTCCACCAAGCTAAGAGGGTACTGGCAATAAAAATACTGGAGTAAGACCCTGCTATAAAACCAATAATCAGTGCTAAGGCAAAGAATTTTAGGGTTTCTCCCCCGAACAGCAAGATTCCTAACAGGGGTAGCAAGGTAGTTAAGGTGGTATTGATGGAACGGGTTAAGGTTTGATTAACAGCATCCTCTACAATTTGATTGATATGTTGACCTGGCTTGAGTTTAATTACTTCTCGCACCCGATCGTAAATCACCACAGTATCATTAACCGAAAAACCAATAATTGTCAATAGGGCAACCACAAACAAGGTATCGACTTCTACCCCTAGCACCAAACCTAGGATAGAGAAAAGACCAATGGCGATTAAGACATCGTGGAACAGGGCAACGAAAGCGAATAGGCCATAGTCAAATTCGAATCGGAAGGTGAGGTAGACAAAGATGCCCACAAAGGCCATAAACAAAGCGATTAAGCCAGAAACAAACAGTTGTCTGCCCAAGGTCGGACCAACGGTGTCAATCTGAGTAGATTTGGGATTGAAAACACCAAGACGCTCGGTTAGGGCAGTTTGCAACTGGGTGCGTTGTTCAACATCTAATGTTTTAGTCCGAATTGTTAGGGCTTGTTTTTCTTCCCCTAGAATTTGGATACTGCTATTGCCAAGACCTTGTACTGTCATCACCTCCCGTACCATAGCCACATCAATGGGTTGGTCGCAGTTTCCAGGTTGAGTACAGTCTCTCTCTAGCTGTACGCGGGTACCACCAACGAAATCCAGACCTAACCGTAAAGGGGCTCCTAGTTGGAGAAAAGAAATCACCATGGCAATGATACCGACGGTAATCAGGGCGGTTGAGATGCTCCACCAAAGCGATCGCGTTTTAATTACATTAAGTTTCATATTGACTTTTTTATTAGTAAATCCTGATATAGCAAAGGGAGTAGGGAGTAGGGAGTAGGGAGTAGGGAGTAGGGAACAAAATTATCACAATTAATTTAATTTAGGATTGCTATAACCTAGGAATTATGAATGATGAATTATGAAATGGGTTTGTTGATGGAAACTGATCATGGTCAACTAAACACTTTATCCACAACTCTATTCACCACTTTATCTACAACTAGGATGAAGGATGAAATAGGTTTTTTAGTTAAACCGGATCATGGTCAAATAAACGCTTTATCCAAACCCTTGAATTACACTTCCTACTTCCTAGTTTCTACTTCCTAGTTCCTACTTCCTAGTTGCTAATTTCTAAACTATTAGGTTGGTAAATTAGGGCAGAAGAGTTCTGGTTTCTGACGTACCCCTGGAAGTCCTAAAACTGTCACGAGCATCAGCGTGCGACTACAGGTAAGGGCGGTAAACATACTGATTCCTACCCCAATGCCTAGGGTGACGGCAAAGCCTTTGACTAGACCTGAGCCTAGCCAAAACAGTACTGCACAAGCGATTAATGTGGTCACAGTTGCATCTACAATACTAGAAAATGCTCGGTAAAACCCGGACTCCACTGAGCGATACAAGGTCTTACCAGCACGTAATTCTTCCCGTGTCCGCTCAAAAATCAGCACATTGGCATCAACTGCCATACCGATACTAAGGATAAAACCAGCAATTCCGGGTAGGGTTAAGGTAACATCTAGTAGGGCAAATGCTGCGATGGTAAGTAAAGCGTAGATACTCAGAGCAATATCAGCAATGATGCCAGGGAGTCGGTAATAGACCACCATAAAGATTAATACTAAAATCAGACCCACTACAGCAGCATAGATACTACGTTGAATACTATCTCGTCCTAAGGTTGCCCCTACGGTGCGATTCTCCACGATTTCCACTGGCAAAGGCAAGGAACCTCCCCGCAGCTGGGCAGCAAATTCATAGGCACTTTCGGCATCAAAGTTACCCGTAATCACTGCTGCACCACCACTGATGCCATTTTCAGCATATTGCGCTGCCACACTCGGAGCACTAATTAGTAAATTGTCGAGGAAAATACCAATGCTGCGTCCTGTACCGGCAATGTTCTTGGTCAGCTCAGCAAACTTTTGAGCTCCCTCACTATCAAATCGGATAGCTACTTCCCAAGCACTACCACTTTGAAGAGGTTGGGGACGAGCATCTTTGAGGTTTTTGCCAGTCAGACCAGTACTTTCAAATAGTTCAAGGATGGCTTGGTTACTACGATTGATAGCAGCTTGATTTTCTGCGATCGCATCTCCATCACCACTGTTGCGTAATACCTCTTGGTTGAATTGTTGTTCTTGTAGCACTTGCTGTTCAACCCGCAGCTGTGCTTCTGTACCAATCTTTTGATTCAAAAAATCCAGCTGTGCTGTTCCCCCTAGTACCCGTTCCGCTTGTTGCGGGTCATTGACACCAGGTAGCTGTACCAAAAGCTGGTCTTTGCCAACGGTTTGCACTACCGACTCAGAAACCCCTAGGGCATTGACTCGGCCTTCTATAACCGTTTTAACTGCGGCTAATTGCTCAGCCGTGATTTCCGTAATCTCTTCGGTAGTGTTAATCTGAATTGTAAGTTGAGCCCCTCCCTGCAAGTCCAGTCCTAACCGGATCGGAATTTGCACCAGTACTATGATTGCTGTAATTACAAGTACTAGGATTAAGGCTAATAGTGAACGCTGTTTTTGCATGACTACGACCCGCCGCAACAAATGCTATGATAATCTGTTTTGGCGAGTGTAGTAACTGAGAAAGTCTGAAGTCTGAAGTCTAAAGTCTAAAGTCTAAAGTCTAAAGTCTGAACTCTGAACTCTCAAGGCTGGAGGTTTAAGTATTCCATCGATTGGTTACTTAGTATAGTTAGTCACCAATTGGAATCTTTTTAACCTCCAGCATCTACCAATCAGCAACGCCCCCTGCATGGCTAATGCCTAAGCTTTATTTGCCAAGCTTTAAGTTAAATCCGCAAAGCCATCATCTTTTTCACACCCTCGACAATCTGATCGGGTTGGACAATGGTGAGATTTTCCAGAGTCCCGTTGTAGGGAGTGGGAATATCTTGAGATGAAAGCCGAAGCACTGGTGCATCGAGTTCATCAAACCAGCGCTCATTAATCGATGCTGTTAATTCTGCCCCAATGCCACCGGTTTTCATGCACTCTTCTACAATAATGACTCGGTGGGTTTTGGCCAGTGAAGCACCAATGGTTTCAAAGTCTAGAGGCTTTAGGGAAATCAGGTCAATCACCTCAGGATCATACCCCTCTTTTTCCAGCTGCTTAGCCGCTTGCATGGCGTGGTAACGCATCCGGGAGTAGGTGAGAATGGTAACATCTTTACCGGAGCGTACAACTTCAGCTTTATCAAGGGGTACCAAGTACTCCTGTTCTGGCAGATTTTCTTTGAGATTGTAAAGCAGGACGTGTTCAAAGAACAGTACTGGGTTATCATCTCGAATGGCAGATTTCAGCAACCCTTTCCCATTGTAGGGGGTGGAGCAAGCAACGATTTTGAGACCGGGAACTGCCTGAAAGTAGGCTTCTAGACGCTGGGAGTGCTCGGCCCCTAACTGACGTCCGACACCACCAGGGCCTCTAACCACCATTGGGATTTTAAAATTACCACCAGAGGTATAGCGCAGCATCCCAGCATTGTTGGAAATTTGGTTGAATGCCAGGAGTAAAAACCCCATATTCATGCCTTCGACAATTGGTCGTAAACCTGTCATTGCTGCACCCACAGCTAGACCAGTAAAGCTATTTTCGGCAATGGGGGTATCCAGAAGCCGCAAGTCACCGTATTTTTTACACAGATCTTTGGTAACTTTGTAGGAACCACCGTAGTGACCAACATCTTCACCGATTACAAATACTGTCTCATCCCGTGCCATTTCTTCGTCTATGGCTTCACGCAGAGCATTAAAGAATAGTGTTTCTGCCATTAATAATTCAATATAGGGGGCTACTGTGATCCTAGCATTGCCAGAGCCCTCGAATGATTATGCACAGGGAAGTTTCCCTCAGGTAAGTCGGGCAGATTGAGCTGTGGTAGCGCTAATCAATAGTATTGAATCTACTACTTAACCCGATGTTCGAGTTTGCTAACATAATCTTTATTATGATACGATGCTTACTTTAAAATTCTGCTCCATTGGAGAAGAAGTCAAGGGATAAAATAGATTCAGGGCTTCGGGGCATCCCTTACCATAACTGCAACCGTCAGGGGTCTAGGGTGACTACGCTTCGGAAAACCGAACCACTGGCTATATACAATTTTAATCAAAATATCATCTATATATATAGTAGTTGAAATTCATTGAACGAGTTGACAGCATTCATCTTGAGGAGAATAAAGGACGCATGGGCAAGGTAGTCGGCATTGACCTGGGTACAACAAACTCCGTGGTGGCTGTCATCGAAGGCGGTAAGCCGGTGGTAATTGCTAATGCGGAAGGTATGCGCACAACTCCGTCAATGGTTGGCTTTAGTAAGGATGGGGAAAGGGTTGTAGGACAATTGGCACGCCGCCAAGCTGTGCTTAATCCCCAAAATACTTTCTATGGGGTGAAGCGGTATATTGGACGTAAGTATGCTGAACTGAATCCAGAGTCGAAGCGGGTTGCTTATACTATTCGTCGGGATGAAAGTGGTAATGTGAGAATTAAGTGCCCCCGCTTGAAAAAAGACTTCGCCCCAGAGGAAATTTCTGCGATGATTCTGCGGAAGTTGGCGGATGAGGCCAGCCGCTACCTGGGAGAGGAGGTAACAGGGACAGTAATAACAGTCCCGGCTTACTTTAATGATTCTCAACGGCAAGCCACACGAGATGCTGGACGAATTGCTGGGTTAGAGGTTCTGCGGATTCTTAATGAACCAACAGCAGCGTCTTTGGCTTATGGCTTGGATCTCGAGGCAAGTCAAACAATCCTAGTATTTGATTTGGGTGGGGGTACCTTTGATGTCTCTATCCTAGAGGTGGGGGATGGGGTGTGTGAAGTCCTATCCACCAGTGGTGATACTCAACTGGGGGGCAATGATTTTGATCGAAAAATTGTTGACTGGTTGGCAGAGCAATTTTTGGAATCAGAAGGAATTGATCTGCGACGCGATCGCCAAGCCCTACAACGGCTGACTGAAGCTGCAGAAAAAGCCAAGATCGAGCTGTCTGGGGTGGGTGTAACTGATATTAATTTGCCCTTTATCACAGCTACAGAAGATGGTCCAAAACACCTAGAAACTAGGCTGAAGCGCTCCCAGTTTGAAGAGCTATGTGTGGATCTAGTTAGTCGTTTGCGCAGACCCCTAAAACGAGCTTTCAAAGATGCTGGCTTAACTCCTATGGAAATCGATGAAGTGATCTTGGTAGGAGGGGGGACCCGCACCCCTATGGTACAACAATTGGTGCGCAGCTTAATCGATCGGGCACCAAATCAAAACGTTAATCCTGATGAGGTAGTGGCAGTAGGAGCTGCAATTCAAGGAGGAATTCTCAACAGTGAAGTCAAAGATATCCTATTGCTGGATGTAACCCCGTTGTCCTTGGGTTTGGAAACTATTGGTGGGGTGATGAAAAAATTAATCCCTCGCAACACGACTATCCCAGTCCGGCGGTCTGATATTTTTTCCACCTCCCAAAATAATCAGACTTTGGTGGAAATCCATGTGCTGCAAGGGGAACGGGATATGGCAACAGATAATAAGTCCTTGGGTCGGTTTAAGTTGACTGGTATTCCCCCAGCACCACGGGGAGTGCCCCAAATTCAGGTGGCTTTTGATATTGATGCCAATGGGATTTTGCAGGTATTGGCACTGGATAAAACTACTGGTCGAGAACAAAGCATTACCATTCAAGGGGCTTCTACCCTGAGTGAGGCGGAAGTCAACAAAATGATTCGTGAGGCAGAAGAATACGCCCAGGTTGACCGGGAACGAAGGGAACGAGTAGAAAAGCGCAATCGGGCAGAAAGTTTGGCTAATGAAGCGGAACGGCAACTGAGGGAGGTAGCCCTAGATTTTGGTAGACAGTTTGCTAGTGGTTATCGGCGTCAGATTGAAGGCTTAATTCAGGAGATGCGTCAATCCGTTGCCCAAAATGATGACCGGGCTATTGATCGGGCTCAAGGTGATCTACAAGATGCCCTCTATGAGCTCAAGCGAGAGGTACGGCTGCAATATGAGGAAGAAGAGGATGATGACTTCTTTGGCTCAATTCGTCGCACCTTTACCGGAGATAGTGACACAGACAGATATTCTCAACGGGATTACCGCCGGGGGGGGGACTCCTATGACTCCTATGGGGCTAGTTCATCGAGATCCAGTCGCGATCGCTATCGCAGAAATCCCCTTGAAAATGATTGGGATGAGGATGATGATTGGTTCTAAATTAGTCAATAGTTAGTTGTCAGTAGTCAGTAGCCACAACTAATTAGCAATTAGTGTTTAGGTAAAAGCAAACTGGGCTCTTCGCTTCAAAAAATACTGACAATTGACCATTAATCAAGAATAGATCAAAAAAGCGATGCAGCCCCTTAATACGGGGGTTTCCCCGATGAGGGAATGCATTAAGACACTGACAATGGACTAATGACCAATGACTAAGACCAATGACTATGCAAAACTATCGAGATTACTATGAAATGTTGGGTGTACCCACAGAGGCATCCAGCGAGGAAATTAAAAAGGCTTATCGGCGGTTAGCTCGACAGTATCACCCTGACCTGAATCCTGGAGATAAGACAGCAGAAGACAAGTTCAAGGATATTGGTGAGGCATATGAAGTTCTCTCTGACCCGAATAGGCGATCGCAGTACGACCAATTTAGTCGATATTGGCAGAAGAATTTTGGTAGAAAAGCGGCTAAAGCGGCTAGTTTGATTAAAAATGTAGGCTGGAACGGCAATGGTCGTGGTTCATACCAAGCAGAGGATTATGGCAATTACCGGGACTTTAACACCTTCGTTGATCAACTACTCGGACGCCGCTCTACTAGAAAAGCAACATCAACCCCACCTCCAGGGACTCGGGTAAGTTCCGACAGTGCGTTTCGACCAGGGAAAACTAAAACAGCCTACACTGTTAGTTCTCGTCTGAGACCTCAACCGAAATCCCCGCCTCAGCCTCAACCTTATCCCAAACCTCAACCTCAAGATATTGACGCTCGATTAACCCTACCTTTGGAAAAAGCCTATAAAGGGGGTCGAGAGCGAATTCGCCTAGAAGATGGACGGGCTTTAGAAGTTGAGCTACCTCCTGGGATGGTAACCGGTGCCCTGATCCGGCTCCAAGGTCAAGGTATTGATGGTGGATGTTTAAATTTAAAAATCACTGTGTCACCTCATCCCTTCTTTAAATTAGAGGAATTTGATGTCATTTGTGTAGTACCAGTAACACCTGCTGAAGCAGTATTAGGTGACTTAATAGAAGTTCCAACCTTGGATGGTATAGTGCAAATTAATGTTCCTAGTGGCGTGAGGTCAGGACAAAAATTGCGCTTGGCAAATAAGGGTTATCCCAATCAAGAAGGGGTGCGAGGGGATCAGGTAGTAGAAATTCAGATTGTTGTGCCAACCGAAGCCACTCAGGAGGTCAGAGAACTCTACGAAAAACTACGGCAGATTGATAATTTTAATCCTCGCCAGGATTTACCGGTCTAGGAAAAAGGCTGACATCCAAGCATCCACAAGTATGGTTAGAGTCGATGCCTAGGTAGGGCTTGCTGAATAAGTCTGGGAAAAACAACCGATGAATTATTTAGCTACCCCGGCGAGAAGCCCCGCACCATAATCTTTGATTTGGTGTCGGGATGATAGCCGGGACAGGGTTTATGTAAATTAACAGTTATCATTCACCTGGTTTGTGTTAAGATATTTTGATGGCACTAATCATGAACTACACTTATCGAATTTATCCAGATACAGCTCAACAGGAATTAATGTTGAGTTGGCTAGAAACTTGCCGACGACTTTATAACCGTTGCCTGGGAGACTTAAAGGACTGGATGAATAGTCGGAAGTGTGCAGTTGATCGGTGCTCGCTTAATAGGGAATATATCATGTCGCCTGACATTCCATTCCCCGGATACAGGTCACAGAAGCGACAGTTAACGCAATGGAAAAAGACTGAATCTGACTTGAAAGAAGTTCACTCTCAAGTCACTCAAGATGTCATTAAGCGATTACATACTTCTTGGGAGTCGTTCAGACAAAGAGGAAAAGGTTTTCCACGATTTAAAAAGTACGGTCGCTATCAATCGTTTTTGTTTCCTCAGTTTGCGACTAATCCAATTAAGGGGGATCAAATCAAACTACCCAAGATTGGGCTTGTAGATCTGAGATTACATCGAGAAATCCCTGAAGGATTTCAAATCAAGACTGTACGAGTTGTATCAAGATGTCGAGGAACAAAATGGTTTGTTGTTATCACCATTCAAGCTGATGTTTCTGTTCCGGAAAACCAGGCTTTTGGACGAGCAATCGGAGTAGATGTCGGGTTGATTGATTTCCTAGCTACATCAGATAATTTAACGATTCCTAGACCGAGGTTTTTCATAGACCTACAACGCGAGCTGAAATTGCTGCAACGTAGAGCATCTCGAAAAAAGAAACGGTCTAAGAATTACGAAAAAGCACAAATCAAGGTAGCACGGTTACATCACCAAATTGGTAATACCCGTAAAGATTTTCACCTTAAAGTTGCACATCAACTCTGTGACCAGGCTGATTCAATTTTTGTAGAAGACATTGATTACAGAGTAATGGCAAAGGGCTTTCTGGGTAAGCATTCTCTTGATGCTGGCTTTGGTCAGTTCAGAGAATTATTGAAATGGGTATGTTGGAAACGAGGAAAGTTTTTCGCAGAAGTTGACCATAAAGGGACATCAAAGCAATGTCCTGAATGTGGAACCGAGTGGGATAATAACCTCTCAATCCGTTGGCATACCTGTGATGAATGCGGGTATTCCAACCATAGAGATGTCGCTTCAGCCGAAGTAATGCGTAATCGTGGAATCAATAAGTACCCAAGGACAATTGGGGAAAGGAAACTGTCTGCTGATAGCGTACTGTCGGGGGTTTTGTACCTAGATAAGTGCTACGCAGAAACTCTTAATCGTGAGGTTAAGAAGCCCGCGCCGTAATCAAAGATTCGGCGTCGGGAGTATGTCACTTATTTAAGCCTGAAGCAAAGATGAGTGTTTATTGTTGACAACTCCCATGATTATTTAATAATAATTGATGCCCGAAAAAGGCGTTATTATTTTGTTTGAAAATGTTCTGTAGGGTGCGTTAGGGATGGACTAGCCCTGATTTTCGCGGTAGCCAGTTTGGAACAGTCCGTCCGATTGTAACGGGCAAGATGCCCATTCCACCAACCGTGTTAAACAGCATGGATTGAGATGCACCCTGTGATCCCTTAATTGGGAGTAATTCTAGCGGTCTTAGTAAACGCGGATATTTAGGAAACTCATTAGAAACAATGGGATCACATAATAATATAGTAGTGTAAAATCTGATAGCGCTCAAATAATGATTAGCAATGCGATCGCTTAATAATGAATTGAGTATAGCGGGCTTAGTACAATTCGATAGGGCTAAAACTCTGATCAGTTATGCAATTGCAATTGGATAATTTTTATTAAAACTAGCGCTATAGTAAAACCCGATAAGTAGCAGGGTAAGCGCATCTTGTTGGGTAACCGGGGGTATTTCTCAATAAACCCGGTCTTATTGTGCTTATTGAGAATAGACTTTATATATATAGTTTTCATGCAATTCAATAAACACTATATGTAGAAATAAAAAAATTAGATGCGTTTACCCTGTTCTCTAGGCCAAGCAGCCCTAACAGAAGTACGAAACTAAATCAAACCCACCCTTGAATATATTGGTGACATTCTAGCTATGTTGTCACCCCCTTAGGCTTGAAATTATAAGCACCGATCCCATAATTAATTACCTACTCGCAATCTCTGCAACCCTTACATTGTAATGGTTTGAGTTTTTTGTAAATGTGTATAGCGGTTTTAAATTTGGTGAGGTACAGATTACCTGGTTTGATGGGACAGGTAAAAAATCCTGTGTACCTCATTAGGCTAAAAACCGCTATAATTAATTTTGTGTACCTGCTTAGCATAAAAATTCTAAATTAAGCAGATATGTAATTAAGGACTATAAATAGGTAGGTTGAATTATGGATGTATTCACGTGGCAGCGGTCTCTAAATGCTTATACAAACGGCTCTTCCGTACTTGTTATGCTAAATAAACAGTATGTAAGAGGGAACAGCGGATCTGGGAACAGCGGATCTGGGGTCAGAGGCCGTATAAAGGAAAATTTTGTTAGTTGAATAGCCTAAAAATCCTTATACAGTAAGCTTTATAAGTTTCTTAACTGGAAATTTAGCATACCAGGTACTGAAGAACCATACAAACAAAAACATGTTGAACAAAGATCAAACTTTGACTGAGGCCGCAGGTTTAGGTATTGCAGGAACTATTGTAATAGGAGATATAATGCAAAATTCTCCAGAATTGAAGAATATAATCAAAAATTTTAATGGTAATCCTAAACTTATTGCAAGAGTTGTCGCTAGACTCCTGGAAGAGCCTGAAATTGCTAATACAGTTGTGGATGTAAGTAAGAATGATGAGTTTAAAAAAAGTGTAAGTAATCTTGATAATAAGTTACGCCAAAAATTTCGAAAAATTGGTTTATCTATGGCTAAACGTTATAATAAAATAATGACAATTTCACTAAAAATTGTTTTTGAAAATAATAATGATATGTTTAGTATGGAACACGATAATCTAAAAACTTTAGAGTATTATCTAAGGGATTTATTAGCCAATGCAAATAATTTTATTGAAAATTTTACTAACATAGGATCTGAAGTCCTACATGAGACAGGTGAAGTCACTATTGAAAATTTTTCTGAAATAGGAGAAGTCCGAGATGAGACAATTGAATTACTAGAAGATGCTGGTGAAGTCACTCCTGAAGTTATGGATTCTCTTGTGGGTTTCTTAGAGTGGATAGGAGAAATTATCTGAGGGGGTGACATGAGCCCTGAAAAGCTTACTAGATAAGGCTTTGATGCCAATGATCTTAGGGAAGATAAACTCCCAAATTGACCCTACGAATGATTTTATGGAAGCTCAAGCCCTTATAACTACGTCTAAGGTCCCGTCCAAAACAGCATGTATCTTTTAGGTGCGACCCGTGGCGACTTTAATAATTAAACTAAATCCGGTTGTCATACCCCCCTCATATCAGCAGTTTTGCGATCGCATAGCGTGGCCGTAGGCCAATCGCATAAATTCGTGCTTCGCAAAATTTGTGCTTTGCTCAAGTCATGATTAGCAATTCGTTCGCGTAGCGTGGCCGTAGGCCAATCGCGTAATTTCCATTAAACCAATCGATAGCACAAAATTCGATAGTGGTAAAACTATCATCAGCAGTTCTGCGATCGCATAATTTTTAGTTAACTATAGCGCTATATTAAATTGCTCTAATTTGCTTTATGATCACAAATATGTAAAAAACACAACTTTTGCTTCCCCGACTCCCGACTCCCGACTCCCGACTCCCGACTCCCGACTCCCGACTCCCGACTCCCGACTCCCGACTCCCGACTCCCTACTCCCTACTCCCTACTCCCTTGACTCTCCATTAACAACTGGTATAATCCTCAATAACCTACCATAATCAAGAAACCAAAACTCTTTTGCCTGGGTCTGCGATAATCAAAGGCACCGGAGTTTTTCCCATTCTTGAAGCAAAACCCGTCACCATCGATGACGAAACTAATTATTCAAATCCCCTGCTACAACGAAGAAAACAGCCTAGGGATTACCCTTTCGGTGCTTCCCCGTCAACTGAGGGGTGTAGATACCGTTGAGTGGCTAATTATCAATGATGGCAGTACAGACCGCACCGTAGACGTAGCCCGCTCCTATGGCGTAGACCACATTGTCAATTTTAAACACAATCAGGGACTAGCCAAAGCTTTCATGGCAGGAATCGAAGCTTGCTTGAAAGCAGATGCGGACATTATTGTCAATACCGATGCGGATAATCAGTACTGCGCTGATGACATTCCCAAACTCATACAACCTATTATATCAGGTCGAGCCGAAATAGTGATCGGGGCGCGACCGATTCAGAAGATTAAGCACTTCTCCCCTATTAAAAAGTGTCTACAAAAATTCGGTAGTTGGGTAGTCCGAATTGCTAGCAATACTAATATCATTGATGCTCCCAGTGGATTCCGAGCCTTTAGCCGAGAAGCCGCCTTAAAGCTAAATGTCTTTAATGAATACACTTACACCCTAGAAACTATTATTCAAGCTGGACAAAAAGGCATCGCTATTACGTCTGTACCAATCCGCACCAATCGCTATTTACGCCCGTCCCGTCTAGTCAAGAGTATCAGTGCCTATGTTAAGCGATCGCTAATAACTATCCTGCGAATCTCCATGACCTACAATCCCCTGAGATTCTTTATCACCTTGGGGACAATTCCATTTACCCTAGGAACCTTACTGGGGATTCGTTGGTTAATCCTATACTTCGCTGGTACTCCCAAAGCTCACGTACCCAGCCTAGTTTTAGCTGCTATTCTGATTCTAATGGGCTTTCAACTGTGGATATTTGGTTTAGTGGCAGACCTAATGGCAGTCAATCGTCAACTTCTAGAAGACATCCAACTACGACTACGTCGATTGGAAGTTGACTCCAATCACACTCCCCATTTGCCATCAACCGGAAATCATCAACAGCGGGAAAACCGTGATGAGGGGGGAGAAGGAGAAGAATTTGTCAATAGTTTCTTGAATCGTTGACACTCCCATTGTTATAGTTGGAAGCTCTTAAGACTACTTGTTATAGTGGGAAGCTCTTAAGACTACTTTTGGCTGAAAAGAATTAATCACTCTCGGACTCTCGGACTAACGCACTCAGCAGTAAATAATGACCAGAGACCTATTCGCCCGTCACGCCCTAAACCAAATCCCTAAAATCCTTACCCTCCTAGACCGAAATCCCCACAGCCCCACTTACGGGTGCTTCGACCGTAATTTCTGGCACTATAAAATAATTGATTTTCCTAGTGGGATGGCACAGGAATTTGTCTGGCCCCTAGCACTAGCCTATCATACCCACTTGCCAGATAACCCGTTCTACCAGCAACCAGTAATTCTCGATTGGGTCGAAGCAGGGATACTTTTTGCTGCATCCAGTTCCCATCCCGATGGCTCCTGTGATGATTATTTCCCCTATGAGCGTGCTGCTGGAGCCGCCGCCTTTTCCTTATTGGCTAGCATCGAAAGTTACAAAGCCATGGGACTCCATAACCCCATTGCCTTACAATTCTTTGAAAAACGAGCAGATTGGCTAGCCCATCACATGGAAAGTGGACAGCTGAGCAACCACCAAGCCTTGATTGTCTTATGTTTAGACCTGCTATCGGAACTCTTGCATACCAATCAATGGGATAGAGCGCGATCGCAAAGGCTAGAGCAAGTATTATCCTGGCAAAGTCCCGAAGGCTGGTTTATAGAATACGAAGGCTGCGACCCAGGCTACCACACCTTAACGATTTCCTGTCTAGCCAGGATTTATCTGTTGAGACTAGACCCACGCCTAAAAGAAGCTCTGATCAAAGCTGTCGAATTAGCCGCACAATTCATCCATCCCGATGGTTCCTATGGTGGAGAATACACTAGCCGTAACACTTACAACTTTTTTCCCCATGGCTTTGAATTAGTAGGACGCTGGTTTCCAGAAGCCCTAGAGATTAATGACCGCTTTTTGGTGGGATTAGCTAATGGTCTTGGTCCCTGTTACGCCGATGATCACATTATTGGTCACCATACATGGAATTATCTCCTATCTTGGCGGGATTTTGTCAGCAACCGACCCAAACCAACTCCCCGTCGCAGTGGTCGCGTATGGTTGAAAGACGCCAACATCCTAATTGACCGCCGTCGAGGTACAGAACTTTATTTAGCTTTGAATAAAGGAGGCGTTTTTAAGATATTTCGAGACAATCAATTAATTGCTTCAGATACCCATTTTTCTATATTAGTACAAGAAAGAGGTAAATTTAAAAATGCTGTTGGTCATCTGATTGATGACTATCAAGTTAAAGTCAGTGAAGATGAAATTCTGATTGAGGGAAACTTGGGATGGGCGAAACAGAAGCAAATGACTCCAATGAATTTACTAATTCTGCGGGGAGTGATGTTAACGATAGGACGGTTCTTTCCCAATTTAATTCGGAAATTATTGCAGAAATTATTAATTACTGGTAAAAAAGACGCTCCCTTCTGCTTTCGCCGATATTTTTATTGGCAAGGTGAGCGATGGTTAGTAATTGATGAGTTACAAGCTAAGTCTTGGAAATCGGTACAAAGTGTCGGCATTGGTGGGGACCAGACATCGATTTATGTGGTCATGAGTCGTACTTTTCAAGCAGGACAATTACAAGCCTGGGTTGACCTAAGTGATGAGGTGCAAACCTTGGATGATTATGAATGGTTGAAGTTCGAGCAGCGTTTTTGAGATCAGATTACCTCAACGATCTAGTACTTTACTTTCCACTCTAAACTCAAACTTATAACACTATATAAACAACATGATATTAAGTTATGTAACATATTTTTGCAAAACACTAGCGCTATTTAAAAATCTGTGTTATATTAAAATCATGAAAAAACAATAGCGCTATACTAAAAGGCAAAGACATGGCAGCACAACAGATAACTACAATTGGAACCACTCAAGCAGCTTATCTGTTAGGTGTTTGTGTCCAACGAGTTCGCCAACTCCTGAAAAGCGGCAGAATTAAAGGCGCTCAAAAAGTTGGCAGATTTTGGCAAATTCCCCTATTTAACGGCATGCCCAGAGTCATTCCTGGTAAGCGTGGACCAAAAGGAACCTGGAAAAAAGTTGCTCAAAAGGTGGCGACTTACATCCACGTCAACCAGCAAATTATTAAGGAGAATAGAAAATACGATACTTACAAGCCTGTTTTGACCGTCAAACAAGGCAACCGCAACACCTACGGTCATTATGTAGAAATCAAAGGCCCATCTCGCTTAGTTTATCAACCCAATTGTCCTAAGCATTGTGGGGCTACGGTGTGGCTAGAAGTTGACCCCGCTGTTGAAATTCTCACCAAAGTTTTTAGTTAGCATCAGATGTTGAAGGTTGTTCGCCTTTGGCGTTCCCCTAGGGTAGATTGAAGGTTGACCGTTGCCGGTTGCCTTTTGCCTTTTGCCTTTTGCTGCTAATCCATGAAACGACTAATCTCCATTGCCATCAGCCTAATCATCCTAGGGGTAATTTATACCAAAATTGACTTTCCCGAACTGATCGCTGTATTTAAAGAATGCGATCGCATGTGGATGGCGATTAGTCTGGGCATGGTGATTCCGATCACCCTGTTTACGGCTTGGCGACTGCAACAACTAATGCCGACGGGTTCCCAACTCCGATTTTGGGAAGCCAATCGCCTGATTTTAGCTGCCAGTACCCTGAATATGGTCTTGCCCTCCAAAATGGGAGATATTGCTAAAGCCTACTTTATGAAGCAGCGGGGTAATTTAGCTGGGAGCTTGTCGTTAGCCATCGTGATTTTCGAAAAAGCTTGTGACATGCTGTCTCTACTGCTATGGTGTGTCTTTGGTTTATTACTATATCCGGGCAAAAATGACTTCTTTTGGCTGATGACCGCTGGGATAATTTTCGGGTTAATTCTAGGGCTTTTCCTGCTAAGCTCCCGCAAATTTGCCCATTTATTTTTCTTGCTGACAAAAAAAATTGCACCCAAAAAATTCCGCTCAAAGCTAGAAAAAATGCAAACTTCTTGGGGGGAAATGCACGGCTACTTCTGGCATGACCCCAAGCAGTTATTCAAAATTACCCTAACTTCAATTTTTATCTGGTTCTTACACTTATTGCAAATTTGGTTATTTATCCTCGCCCTCAACGCCTGGACACCCTTTTTAACCAATCTCGCTCTCTCCCCCCTAGCCATTCTAGCGGGATTGTTACCACTAACCTTTGCGGGGGTTGGCACCCGTGACGCTGCGCTAATTTTCTTCTACCAACCCTATTTTCCGGCTGCTACAGCTGCCGCCTTAGGGTTGCTGTGTACTTCCCGCTACCTACTTCCCGCCATTGGTGGATTACCCTTTCTAGGACAATATTTGACTACAGTGCGTAACTTGGGAAAAAAACCTTCTTAATTTGACTGTTGTCAAGGGGAGATGTATGTTAAATTTATTTAAATTCGGAGCAGTTTAGTTAATATTTTTTTAAACAACCGCTCAGGGATGGCACAATTCCCCAACAGCAAATACTATAGTCTGTAGCGGAAACCCATCCTTCAACAGGCAGCTAAAATGCTCAATAGTCATGGTCGTGAGGGAAAAAGGTGAGGCAACAATCTATGTTAATCAGTCGCAGAACTTTACCCCCTAGCTCTGGCAAGCGGGTCAAACCTAATCCAACGGTTCATAAAAACTTCACCAAGTGGAAAACTAGTTGGCAACCTACCAATCAGACACTAGCTGAGCCAATAATTGACCGTAAAAGAGTGGAAAAATCTCTCTTAGCAGTCCAACAGAGATATCGGTCTCTATTTGAAAACTCCACTGATGGTATCTTTAAAATTACCCCTGATGGTTACTATATAGCCTGCAACCCATCACTAGCTAGACTATATGGCTATGAATCACCTAACCAATTCCTCAGTCATGTAACTGGTGTTGGGGAGTACCTTCACAAAGATCCCCAGCGACGCTATCAATTCCTTGACCTACTGCACTTGAGGGGTTTGGTAGAGGATTTTGAATCCCAGGTCTATCGCCAAGACGGCACCCTAATGTGGATTTGCGAAAGTGCTTGGGCAGTGCGTGATGCTACTGGTTACATTCTATACTACGAAGGTTTTGTAAAAGATATTACTAAACAAAAATTAACTGAAGCAGCTTTACAAGCAGCACAAGCAAAATTAGAAGCCCAAAGCCAGGAACTGGAGAATGTCTTAAAGAAGCTGCAACTGGCTCAAGAGCAGTTAAAGCAAAGTGAAACAATGTCCACCTTAGGACAGTTATGCGCTGGTGTTGTTCACGAAATCAACAATCCACTTAACTTTATCTGTGGAAATGTGACTCCAGCAAGGGACTATAGCGAAGATTTATTAAGACTGTTGGGATTATATGTCAAACACTATCCCCAGCCTGTAGCCGAAATTCAACAGTACGCCGATGCAATTGACCTAGATTTCCTAATCCAAGATTTTCCCAAAGCCCTATCATCCATGGGATTAGGTGCAGAACGCTTGCAACAGATTGTGCAGTCAGTGCGCCACTTTTCCCGACAGCAGACCGATGAAAAGCAGCGCGTGAATATTCATCAAGGGATTGATAGTACTCTGACTATCCTCCATAATCGCTTAAAGCCCAAAGGAAACAATCCCGGGATTACCGTGACCAAGGACTATGGAAAACTCCCTTTAGTGGAGTGCTACTCTGGTCCAATCAACCAAGTGTTGATGAACCTGCTGTGCAATGCCATTGATGCTCTAGAAGAGGCACAGGTTAATAGGTTCTTTGTTAGAGGTTCTTCACCTGTTCAGGTAGACAGGTTTAAGGTTCGAGTTTCCCCTCAGTCTTCTGATTCCCCGCAAGGTGTAAATCAAAAGACACCAGCACTGCCTAATATCACCATTCGGACAGAATTTATAGGCAGCAATGGTGATCTTGGGGACAGTTCTGGTGGACAGGTCGTGATCAGAATCATCGATAATGGTCCGGGAATGACAGAAGAGGTTAAACAGAAGATATTTGAACCATTCTTCACCACCAAATCAATCGACAAGGGAACTGGCTTAGGGCTAGATATCTGCCGGAAAATCGTTGTTGAACAGCATGGCGGTCAAATCCTATGTACCTCTAATCCCGGTAAGGGAACAGAATTTGCGATCGCAATTCCTGTAGGTTCATATCATAAAGGCTTGCAGGCAAAAGAGACGAACCAATCACCAATGACTAACGACCAATGACTAATGACTAATGACTAATTAAACTTTTGCCTCCAAAGACTTGAGATATTCAGTATTGACTCCCGATTCTCGGGTTAGGGCGATTTTGCCAGTCCGGGCAATTTCGCGGATACCAAACTTATTCAGCATTTGGGTCAGTGCTACCATTTTACCTGGGTCTCCCACAACTTCTAGAGTTAGTGACTCCTCAGATGTATCTACAACATGGGCACGAAACACGTGGGCTAATTCAATAATCTCGGAGCGGGTGGAACTAGTAGTGTTAACCTTTAGCAGCATCAACTCCCTTTCGACACAGGGAATTGTGGTAATATCCTGTACTTTGAGGACATTAATTAGCTTATAGAGTTGCTTAGTCAGCTGCTCAATGCTGCTGTCATCTCCAGGTACTACCATCGTAATTCGAGATATACCAACCTGCTCAGTTGGTCCAACGGCAAGACTTTCGATATTGAAGCCTCTACGGGCAAATAAACCAGCAATGCGAGTTAGAACACCGGCTTCATCTTCAACTAAAACGGAAAGGGTATGTTTCATAGTTTGACTTGGGAGTGGTGGGGGCGTGTGCTGCCTAAATTGCTATCAACGTGATTTATTGGTGAGACTGTTGAGTGGTTAAGTGTTGACTAGCCCGATACTTTTTAGCTACCAAAGTCTACCAAGATAGACTTTTGCCCGCCAATGCAAGATGCTTTCACATCCAGGGGGTATCTCCGCGCTTCTCTGACGGAATATCCCGCGAGCGCCATAAAAATGTCAAAAAAGCTGGTTCCACCGGGATAGAGAGCGCAACTATTAAACCCTTGGTTTTCGGCTTTAATTTAAGTTACATAATAATCCCTGTCGGTGTTACCATAATTTAATTCTAACAAATAATAAGAGTTTTTGGGAGACTCTGCGACATTTTCTCTAGCTGTTTACTAACCCTTTTTTAAGGGGGGATAAGGGATGAGCAACGGTTAACTGTTAAGTTTTTTGAAGCTAAGCGTCAACGGTCAACGGTAAACCAACTACCATTTTATCCAGGTTTTGAGTAACCAAGAACTCTAGTAACAGTGTGCTGTATCTAAAGATATATTTTTTCTGAAACTAGGCAGCTAATTGCCAAATTCCTCGGTAACATAAAAATCGATAAAAACTGATTGGAGTGAAACACAATATTTATGGGTTGGTTACAACGACTTTTTGGATTTGGAAGCCCAGAGGAAGCTGCCGCAGCTAGTACCCCTTCAGAAGATGCACCAGCAGGAGATGACATTCCCCCAGAACGACTGGGGTTAAATGGAGAATACGACCAAAGCGGCCTTGCCAAGCGAGTTGTTTGGGCTTTTGACCAAGACAACGACCTGGATGACGAGGAGAGGCTCTGGGTTGCTCAAACTGGCGGTAAAGTTGTGCTGAAAGGAGAAGTAGCTAGCCAGGAGGTTCTAGATAAGATGGTTGATGTTGCCTCAGGTGTAGATGGTTGCACGGAGGTTGACACTGATCAAGTGAGCGTCGGCTAATACCAATTGTGGGGATAATCAAACCTTAGCTCCCAGCCACTCTAACAGGATCAGATTCACCTGTTCCGGACATTCATCGTGGGGACAGTGACCAGCATGATCTAACTCCAATAGCTCTAAATTAGGATTGAGTTTAACAAACTTGTGAGCTAAGATGGGGGGAATCATTCGGTCTTTTAGTCCCCACATCAATAGCATAGGAATATCTAATGTAGGTAATAGGGATTTGACCGGTAGACTAAAGTTAGGAGCGGTCATCCCTCTCAAAAGTCTACTAAAGGTTGCCGCAGCTCCGGGATCGGTGGCAGGTACACTCAGAATTTCTACTAAATCATCTGTAACTGCCTCTGGATTAGCATAAGCTAACCCTGCCCACTTACGAACAACCGTTGGACGTCGTACTACGTAAAATAGGGCTTTGAGTAGCACTGGTGATGCCACTAGATTCTCAACTGTTGAGACTATCGGTCCGAGCCAACTAGGAATGGCTTCTTCTCGGGCTTGGAAATCTGGTAAATTAATCATCACCAGACCTTTAACCATCTCTGGATGGGTCGCTGCTGCTCCTAGACCAACTAGGGAACCAATGGAGTTACCTACTAACACTACGGGTTTTTGGATAAATGTTTGCCAAAATTCATAAACCTGAGCTACCCAAAGGTCAATGGTGTAGTCAACCGCAGCTTTCCGGGATGCCCCAAAACCCAGCAGATCTAAAGCATAAACGGTATGATGTTGACCGATTACGTCTAGGTTATTACGCCAATGCCCGACCGAAGCACCAAACCCATGAAGCAGAATAACTGGTGTTGTCGGCTGGACAGTTAGGGGTTGGGGTGGGCGAAAATAGGTATAACGGATCGGCCAACCCCGCCAGACCCAATCCCTTTGACTACCAACTCGTTGCTGCCAATGCAAAGATTTGGTCACAACCTGCCTCAACTTCAAAAATATTTACAAAGCTTCTTGAGTCCATTATGCCTTCCCTATCAGGCAAAGGAGTAAGTTATAACTATTCCATCGGCCTTAGTTTCCTACGTGATGTTAATAATTTGAACAGAAACAAGAAAGGAATTAGTAAAATGGCAAGTGTATGTAGTAAGTCTATTTTTTGATTAATCCACTTAAGAAAATAAACAAACGCCTGTGAGTGATAATAGAAGACGCCAACGCGATCTACCCCAAATTAACGAAAGAATTAGGTTTCCCAAGATTAGAGCCATTGATACCGATGGGGCACAGCTGGGTATAATCACACCTCAAGATGCCCTGCGGATTGCTGAGGAAAAGGAGTTAGATCTTGTCCTGGTTAGTGACAAGGCAGATCCGCCAGTTTGTCGCATCATGGACTATGGCAAGTACAAATTTGAACAAGAGAAGAAAGCCCGTGAAGCCAAGAAGAAGCAGCACACGGCTGATGTCAAAGAAGTGAAGATGCGCTACAAAATAGAAGACCATGACTACAATGTGCGGGTCAATCAAGCGGAGCGCTTCCTGAAATCTGGCGATAAGGTCAAAGCTACCATTACCTTCCGAGGTCGAGAAATCCAACACAGTAATTTAGCTATGGCACTACTCGAGCGCATGGCTAATGATTTACAGGAATTGGCAGAAGTCCAGCAAGCCCCTAAGCGGGAAGGTCGCAACATGATGATGTTGCTCTCCCCCAAAAAATAGTGGTTATAGTGATTGGTCATCAGTGATTGGTCATTAGTGATTGGTCATTAGTGATTGGTCATTAGTCATTGGTCATTAGTCATTGGTAGCCACATGTGCAGGTGCCTGGAATTCATGTCTGAATACGTATGCACGGAGCAAGCAGCTTAAAATACCAAGGACTAGTGACTTAGGACTAGTGACGAAGGACGAAGGACTATATGAAATTGCCATCTCCGACTCGCCTGAAGGGTGACTGGGTTAGAACAATCCTAGAGTGGGTGAATCTTCGCCCAGAAGAAGGCGAGCGGACATTGTTGATGTTCGCCTTCCATACCACCACTTCCATTGGACTGCTTTGGTTAGAGTACAGTGCCATTGCCTTGTTTCTAGAGAAATATGGCGCGAAGTGGTTACCGGTGATTTATATTGCTAGTTCCGTGATCTGCTCTGGGTTGGGAGTATTATACTCCTGGTTGCAGAGCATTTTACCCCTGAGGTCAGTCTTGGTAGCGATCGCAATCCTAGCTGCCTTACCCTTGTTAGTGTTCCGCCTAGGCTTGGAGATTGAGTATGGCTATATTACTGTAGTCACTATCTTTCTATTGCGATTGTGGATGGATGCGGTGTACATCCTCAATGACCTTAATTCCCAGGTAGCGGCTAATCAATTATTCAACATTCGGGAAATTAAGCGTACTTATCCCCTCATCTCCAGTGGACTTTTGGTAGCTGATGTCCTCTCTGGCTTCTCATTACCTCTATTATTGCTGTTAGTGGGACTCAACAATGTGGTGGCTTTTGGGTCTGGCATGATGCTCCTCGGAGCACTGATCTTGGTTTATCTATGTCAGCACTACCAGCAAGCCTTTCCTAACTCCCCAGCACGACAGTGGGAAGAAATGGAGCCAGACTTTGCTGTGCGTCAGCCGAGTCAATCCCTCAGACGGTATGTCATCCCTTTATTTGCCTTTTTTATCTTAGGGGAAGCCCTGTACCTCCTAATTGAATTTCAGTATATGGGTCAATTGGAGGACAAACTGGATAGTTCAGCCATTGCTGGTTTTCTGGGTATATTCAGTGGCACTTTGGGACTTTTTGAACTGGTGACCCAATGGTTTATCTCTAGTCGGGTGATTGATCGCTTTGGTCTGTTCCTAAGCGCTATGGTATTACCTGGTTCTTTATCTGTGATTGGCTTAGTTACCCTAGCTAACATGGCAAGTTGGCTAAATTTTAATATTGGGTTGTTGCCTAGCTGGATAACAGGGCTATTTATTAGTGTAGTCTTACTCCGATTCGTTGATGAACTATTGCGCTTTACTTTAATTGCTAGTGTTCAACCGGTACTCTTCCAAGCCTTACCATCAGGGTTACGCTCTGTGGTGCAGACTACTGTACAAGGGATTGCCAAACCCATGACTACTGGCATTACTGGTCTTGGGATTTTAGCTACCATTGGGCTGCTGGATTGGGCTTTCCCCAATTTTGAGCCATTGCGGCATTGGGTGTTTATTCTAATGGTAGTGATTTTTGCCCTATTATGGCTGCTGAGTACCTGGTTGATGCGGGCTAATTATGGTTCATTGCTGCTGATCAATGCTGAGCAAGGACGTTTGGGTTCTGCCAATACCAATTTGCTGGATACTAAGACCGTCTTTGAGGAAGCGGTAAAGCGACTGAAAACTGAGCCGAAGAACCGCTCTGCTTACATTCAACTGTTGTATCAAATGGCTCCGGAAAAAGCGAGTAAGGTTCTTTCTCCCTTGCTGGGAGAAATGTCTACAGATTTGCAGCGCCAGAGTTTAGAGGTGATGTTGCCCTATCCCAACCCAGATTGTCTAAAAGATGTGTCTGGGTTGATTGATCAAAGACCACCA
Organism: Moorena sp. SIO1F2; assembly: GCF_010672755.1. Taxonomy (NCBI): domain Bacteria; kingdom Bacillati; phylum Cyanobacteriota; class Cyanophyceae; order Coleofasciculales; family Coleofasciculaceae; genus Moorena; species Moorena sp. SIO1F2. The sequence continues at coordinate 17,763 of NZ_JAAHFV010000025.1, read as the reverse complement.
GTAGAAGTCCTGGCCTTAGCATTGCGCTATCTTTGGCTGGCTCAGGAAGACCTGAATATTCGGACAATTAAGCCTTATCTACAACCGGCTGTTGACCCAACTGTAAGAGCTACAGCAGCTGCATTAATTATGGGTCGGGGTACACCAAAAGAGAAATTTGAAGCCGTCAAAACCCTGCGGCGGATGCTCACCTCAAAAAAAGAGCAAGAACGGTTGATGGGTACCCGAGCGTTGGCAGAGATGGATTACTTGGAATCCTTGGTGGTTTATATTGATGACCTGTTAAGGGATAAGTCATTAAAGGTACGCTGTGCTTGTTTAGAGGTGATTGCTGCTAAAAGATTTGAAAAGTACTATCCGTCTTTAGTCAAGGCACTCTACTACACCTCTACCCGCAATGCTGCTCGTATGGCGTTGGTCAAGCAAGGGGATGAAGCCATTCCTTTATTGAGGGTTTTGTCTGAAGATATTCACAAGCCAGACCCAGTCAGGCGGCAAGCTTGGATGGCTCTCGGTGAGATTGGCAGACTCCAGGCTATAACTCAGAAGGGTACTCCTGAAGCTATGAAGCATTTGGTACAACAGTTGATGAGTAGTTGGGGGACAACCCGTCGTAATATTCTCACGATCCTGCTGAAGATTCCAGGGGAAGTTGGGATTGAAGCGGTGATGAACGAGTTAGGGCGTAGGGTCGTAGAAGCCTTAATTGAGCAAGAATTGATGTTTTTGGGTCAAATTTATGGCGCACTGCTGGATTTGACCTCAAAGAAAATAGCTGGACTGGAGGCAGATTTGCTGCGGCAGGGGCTTAATGATCTTCAACAAGATCTTGTAGAGGTGTGTTTCTTACTCATGAAGTTTCTTTATCCATCAAGTGCCATCAAAGCAGCTGAGTTTAATCTAGCATCCCATTCTCGGTCAAACATTGCCCTAGGGTTAGAAATTTTGGATAATACCCTAGATATTCCTAATAAGAAAGCATTTTTGTCAATTTTAGACCGGCGTTCTCTGAAAGAAAAATTAGCTGCCCTAGTGGATTTAGTGCCTTATCAACCCATGAGTGTAAGCGATCGCTTACGTCGGTTAATCGAGTTACGACATTTCTTGTCAGATTGGCCCCTAGCCTGTTGTTTTCATGTGGCCAGAGCAGCACACTGTTCCCTAGCACCAGCAGCGGCTATGAGTTGCCTACGTCATCCTACCGGTTTTGTGCGGGAAGCGGTTGTGGCTTATCTCAAAGAGATGTCACCTCGTGCTTGTGCAGAGTTGTTGCCAGTGCTTAGGAATGACCCAGATCCCTTGGTAGCTGCTCAAGCACAAGAGATTATCGGATAGTTTGATCAGTATAGTTGCCTATTGTTTGTACACTTTGCTGGCATCATCTCTAATCTCTGATGGCAGTGGACAGTAGACCTAGGGGTGAAATAATGTCTGAAATTACCACAGTACAGTGGTTGAATCTTAATTCCACGTCTAGGTCTAGTTAACCATTAACTATCAACAATTAGCGGTATGGGTTAAACTTGTATTTTACTACACAACGGCTAATCCCTAGCAGCCAACCGCTAACCTAACCGCTAACCAATGTTATCTAGCATTGATCGTTTAATTTTTATCAGGGGTGTCCCAATTTTTCACGAATTGCGGGACGATTTTCTGATGCGACTAGCCTCTGTGATGGACGAGCTAGACTTTCCTTCTAACCATACCATCTTTGCTCAAGGGGAAGAGGGTAGGGAACTTTATATTGTAGTCTCAGGTTTGGTAAGAGTTCACATTGGTGAGCGGAATTTGGCACAGTTCAAGCAAGGAGCCTGCTTTGGGGAGATGTCCTTGTTTGATGCAGAACCTCGTTCCGCTTCTGTGACCACCATCGAACCTTGCCATTGTTTGATGTTGACACAGCTACAACTCTATGATGCCATTGATGAGACACCAGAATTTGCAATTAAGATTATTCGTATGCTGTCCCGCCGTATTCGCGAACTTAACAGAAATTTGAATGCTGATCAGGTTAAAAAAGCACCATCGGATTTGAGAAGGGTCGGAAGTCGTTTAACTGATTTCCGTGCTTAAGATAAGTCCTAGTTTTTTGATACTAGTTTTTTTGGGTACTAGACGTGGCTCGTAGGTCCGTTAATCATTAACTTAATCAGCAACATCGGTTTATAATTAACAGTAACTATGTCTTTTGTTGGTCTACACATTCACAGTGATTATAGCCTACTAGATGGAGCATCTCAGCTACCAGCACTGGTGGATCGAGCTGTTGAGTTGGGAATGCCTGCGATCGCACTGACAGATCATGGTGTGATGTATGGTGCTATTGAACTGATTAAAGTTTGCCTAAAAAAGGGCATTAAGCCGATAATCGGTAACGAGATGTATGTGATTAATGGGGATATTGAGGTCAAGAAGCGTTACCGAAAATATCATCAAGTAGTCTTAGCTAAAGATACCCAAGGCTACAAAAACTTAGTAAAAATAACAACTATTTCTAACCTAAAAGGGATGCAAGGAAAAGGAATTTTTGCTCGTCCCTGTATCAATAAAGAATTACTGGAGCAATATCACGAAGGGTTAATTGTTACCAGTGCTTGTTTGGGGGGTGAAGTTCCCCAAGCTATCCTAAAAGGTGACTTAGATGAAGCCCGTAAAGTAGCTAAGTGGTACCAAGAGGTTTTTGGGGATGATTACTATTTAGAGATTCAAGACCACGGCTCTGTAGAAGACCGAGTGGTTAATGTTGCTATTGTCAAAATCGCTAATGAGTTAGGAATTAAAATTATTGCGACTAATGACTCCCACTTTATCTCCTGCTATGACGTAGAAGCTCATGACGCTTTGCTGTGTATTCAAACCGCTAAACTGGTTACGGAAGAGAAACGGATGCGCTATAGTGGCACGGAGTATCTCAAGTCAGCAGAGGAAATGAAACGGCTGTTTCGAGATCATTTACCGTCGCAGGTGATAGAGGATGCGATCGCAAATACCTTAGAAGTGGCAGATAAAGTCAAGCACTACAATATTATGGGGGAACCTCGCATCCCACACTACAAGGTATCCAAGGATTATACCCCTGACACCTATTTAGAAGAAATTACCTGGAACGGACTGATGAAGCGGCTAAAGTGTCGCTCTCGTAGTGAAATTGATCCAGTGTATAAAGCACGGCTGGAGTATGAGTTAAAAATGCTCCAGCAGATGGGATTCTCTACCTACTTTTTAGTGGTTTGGGACTACATCAAATATGCCAGAGACAATGATATTCCCGTTGGTCCGGGTCGTGGTTCAGCAGCAGGTTCTCTAGTGGCTTATGCCTTAGAAATTACCAACATTGACCCCGTACATCATGGGCTACTGTTCGAGCGCTTTCTCAATCCAGAGCGGAAATCAATGCCAGATATTGACACAGATTTCTGCATTGAAAGACGGGATGAGGTGATTAAATATGTCACTCATCTTTATGGTGAAGACCGAGTAGCCCAGATTATTACATTTAACCGCATGACCTCTAAAGCGGTATTAAAAGATGTAGCGAGAGTGTTAGGAATTGCTTACCAAGACTCTAATCGTATGGCTAAGATGATTCCAGTGGCGCGAGGTAAGCCAGCCAAACTCTCAGTGATGATTTCTGATCAGACACCAACACCAGAGTTTAAAGAGGCTTACGATCAAGATCCGGAAGTTCGTCGCTGGGTGGATATGGCGATTCGGATTGAAGGGACAAATAAAACCTCTGGTGTCCATGCTGCTGGTGTGGTTATTTCAGCAGACCCTTTAGATGAAATTGTGCCATTACAGCTGAATAATGATGGTGCAGTGATCACCCAGTATTTTATGGAAGACCTGGAAGCTCTGGGACTCCTGAAAATGGATTTTTTGGGACTGAAGAACCTAACGACTATTCAGAAAACCAAAGAGTTAGTTAAAAAGACTAAAAATATTGAACTCGATTTAGATGAGATTCCCCTAGAAGAAATTAAATCTAGGAAAATTTTAGCCAAAGGTGAACAGAAGAAAAAACCCCCATATGTTCAAAAAACTTACGACCTTCTAGAAAAAGGCCAGTTAGAAGGAGTATTCCAATTAGAATCTTCGGGAATGCGTCAGGTGGTGCGAGACCTGAAACCTGACAGTATTGAAGATATTTCTTCAATTCTAGCTCTTTATCGCCCTGGTCCTCTGGATGCTGGTCTGATTCCTCAGTTTATTAATCGTAAACATGGTCGAGAAAAAGTAGAGTATCAACATCCTCTATTAGAGCCTATTTTAAGGGAGACTTATGGAATTCTATGTTTACCGAAAGGTACGTTAATTGATCAGCCCGATGGGTCTTATGTGCCCATTGAGGAAATTAAATCTGGCGACCTAGTATTAACCTCTGATGGTAAACAAGTTTGGCCAGCAAGGGTAGCCAAACAATGGCGCAGTGGTATCAAAGACATCCTGAAAATTACGTTATCTAGTGGTACAGTTATCTATTCCAGTAAAAACCATCGCTTTTTAACACCAGATGGAGACAAATTTGCCTATGAGCTGAAACCAGTAAACCCAGTCGTCAAGAATGCTAATGGTTTGGCTTCTCAAGTTTATGAAAAATTCCCTGGAGCTAGCAAGAGTTTAGACCCGGTGGTGCGTTACGGGACGGGCTGTTCCAAAGCTGGCTACGAGGCGGAAAATCAGGGCGACCCCGTCCCTAACGCACCCTACGGAACTCTACAGGCAACGCTAGCCAGACCGAAAGAGTCACATTACAAGACTTGGGATGTTCGGATAGTTTATGTTACTGCTGTTGAAGAGAGTGGGCAACAGGAGTGTTTTGATCTACAAATGGAGGAACAATCTTCCCCATACTTTCTGGCTCATGGCGTAGTAGTTCATAACTGCTTTCAGGAAAGCATCATGCGGATGGCCCAGGATTTGGCCGGTTATTCTCTAGGTCAAGCGGATTTACTGAGGCGGTGTTTGAGTGGATCAACTGAGATCGTGGATCCAGCAACCGGTCGTTTAGTTTCCCTGAGGGAGATTGCTTCTAAATCTAGTTACTGGTTGGGACGAAAGGTTTTTTCCCTGGATTTAAAGACCAAAAAAATTACCCAACGACCAATTATCGAAATTCATCCTAATGGGATTCGTGATGTTTGGGAGATTACTACCAAAACTAACCGCCACATTCGCGCAACGGATGATCATCTTTTCTACACCACTCTAGGATGGAAGCCTCTGAAGGAGTTTACCATAGGAAGCCCGATCGGTTTAGCGAAAACATTACCAATTAGCTATACTCGTGAACTATCGAATAGTAAAGGTAAGCTAACTGATAATATCATTAGACTTCTTTCAGAAGTTGGTAACAGGGAAAGGGTAACAGGGAACAGTGGACAAGAATTAACGCAAACAGTTGCGACTCGGAGTTTAGCACGTCACCAAGGCATTGCTGACTCAGATATTTTATGGGATGAGATTGTTGAACTGAAGTATCTTGGCCAAGAGGAGGTTTTTGATTTAAGTATTGCTGAAACTCATAACTTTATTGCCAATGACTTTATTGCTCACAATTGTATGGGTAAGAAGAAAGTGGCTGAGATGCAGAAGCATCGGGAAATTTTTATTGATGGTTCAACCAAAAATGGCGTGACTCAAGACATAGCTGAAGAGTTATTTGACCAAATGATTAAATTTGCTGAATATTGTCTCAGCTATGATACCGAAATTATAACAGTAGAGTATGGGCCGATGGCGATTGGTGAGATTGTCGAAAAAGGTATCCTATGTACTGTTTATAGCGTTGATAGTAATGGCTATGTTTATACCCAACCTATTGCTCAGTGGCATAACCGGGGAGAGCAAGAGGTGTTTGAATATATTCTCGAAGATGGCTCAGTGATTCGAGCCACAAACGATCATAAATTTATGACGATTGATGGTCAAATGTTGGCAATTGATCAGATATTTGAGGGAGGATTGGAGTTGAAACAGTTAGGGGAGTTGCCTTTAGGGTTAGTTGAGAAAGTTAGTTAATGTTTATGTAGTTTTGTGTAAGCATTCAGCTTATGCGCATTGCGCATTGGCGCACGCTACGCGAACGGCGCACCCTAGGCAAACGGGAACAGTCTACATAGGTAAGCATTCGTTTAATCTCTATTACAGAAAGCTGATGGCTGATAGCTGAATGCTTAGATAACTACTAACTATTAATACTGAAAATCACATCGTTACCGCCACCACCAAGAATATCATCACCATCTCCGCCATCTAGATAATTATTACCTTCTGTTGTCGAGGAAGACGAAAATGCAATGGCGATCATATCATTTTTAGGGTTGATAGTAATAGCTAATTCTCCGTAAAGGCTATCATCGCCACTACCACCAATTAGTCTATCATCTCCACGCTCACCAGCGATCGCATCATTACCTGCGTTGCCGTTAAGCAAATCATTGCCATTTTTGCCATCAATTAGATCATTACCATCCCCACCGTTAATAGTATCGTTACTATCCCCACCGGTCAGAGTATCAGTAACCGTTGAGGGAATCGTGGAAGCAGAAAAAGACGATTAAAAATCGATAGAAAAATCTCTAGAAAACAAAAAAAAGTATTCTCTGGGGTAGCATACTCCGGTAAAATGAAAAGTATAATACCAAAACTGAAGAATTGTAAACTAATATTAAGTAAAGCCATACATCGATTGAGTGTTTTTTCCTCTATGACCACCCAGTTTTTTGCTTCCCAGTGTGTGGAAATGACTGTGCCACAGGAATCTGTGCCGATTCAGCACTACTTGCGTCAGCCGGAACGGATAGTTTATGCGATCGCAGACCTGAATCGCATCCAACAACTGACTCAGAAGCGTTTTCGCCTGAAAATGAATCCATTACACTTTATGTCCTTGACATTTCAGCCCACGGTAGATCTAGAAGTGTGGGCAGAATCTGACGCTACTGTTCATCTGAGGTCTGTCGGTTGTGAAATTATAGGATTGGACTACATCAATCAACGCTTTGCCCTAGAATTAACCGGAAAACTGCATCCTTGGGAAGATCAGGGAGTGACTAAGCTCACCGGTAGAGCGGATTTAACTGTCAAGGTTGATGTGCCCTTACCTTTTTCCCTTACTCCCAAGCCAATCTTAGAAACCACTGGCAATGGTTTGCTCAAAAGCGTTTTGGTCAGGATTAAGCAAACATTGATGCACCAGCTGTTATTGGATTATCGTCAATGGGCTCGCAATGGCACCCAAACCAATATTTATACTCAGCACCAACCACCAGGAGCTCCCGCGACTTGATCTAGCAATCGGTGTGGGAGATGGGGAGATGGGGAGATGGGGAGATGGGGAGATGGGGAGATGGGGAGATGGGGAGATGGGGAGTTTCTCGGTAATTTTTGCCTATTGCCTATTGCCTATTGCCTTTCCTTAAGGGAGTATGTTCAAAATAACCCTTAACCCTTCATCCTTCATAATTCCTTGTGACAAAGAGTATTACTGATCTCCCAATTAAAGCTGGTATTGTTGGTACTGGGTTTGCGGCTAAGCTCCGAGCGCAGACATTGCAAGCAGATTCGCGATCGCATTTACTGGCGGTCTGTGGTCATACCCCTGCCAAAACCCAAGAGTTTGCTGAAACCCACGGCACGACAGTGGTGGATTCCTGGCAGCAATTGGTAGAACACCCGGAGCTTGATCTAGTATTTATTAGCACGATTAATCGGGATCATGGCAAAATTGCCCGTGCTGCCCTTAATGCTGGGAAACATGTTGTCACTGAATATCCCCTTTCCCTTGACCCCAAAGATGCCGAATCCCTGATTACCCTTGCCAACGCTAAGGGTAAGCTCCTCCATGTAGAACATATTGAGCTCCTAGGGGGCTTGCATCAAGCCTTGCGCCAATCCTTGCCCAAAATTGGTCAACCGGTTTATGCCCGTTACGTAACTATTGCGCCCAAACACCCTGCACCCCGCAGCTGGACATACAATCTGGAACTATTTGGCTTTCCCTTCATTGGTGCTCTTTCTCGCATTCACCGCTTTACAGACTTGTTTGGTGAAGTCGCTTCTGTGTATTGTCAATCCCAGTTTTGGGATGCTGGTGATCAGTACTTTACGGCCTGTCTATGTAATGCCCAACTGCGCTTTACTAGTGGTCTAATCGCAGATATTACTTATGGTAAAGGGGAAATGTTCTGGCAGAGGTTACGGAATTTTGAAGTCCATGGAGACCAAGGCACACTGCTGTTTGAGGGAGACCAAGGAAATCTGATTAAGGCAGAGGAAAGCAAACCAATTGAAGTAGCAGGGCGACGGGGTTTGTTTCTTAAAGATACCGCTATGGTAATTGACCATCTAGTTAAAGGAACACCCCTGTATGTCTCGACTGTAGATAGTTGTTATACTCTCAAGGTCGCAGATGCATTACGTGAATCGGCAGCTACAGGTAATGCGATCGCTCTTAGCGGAAGCTTAGCTTCATCGCGTAGCGTGACCAAAGGTTAATCGCATTAATTTAGATAAAAGTCTTGTAGCAGTTCTCAGCAACCTTTGAACGACATTGCTTATGCTTTGAAGGCAATAGGCAAGCTAGCAATAATCAAGAGGGTTTTATATGATATTGCAATTCTCAGCAACCTTTGAGGGACATTGCTTATCCGGTAGTGCATCGGTTAACGGTGCAGGGTAAGCGCCAGAAAAATTGAGCCAAAATGTGATAGAGTCTATGGGTTGTCACCATATTAAGCCAAGATTGCTCAGCACTATTGCATTTTTTGATCAATATTGTTCATAATTATGCCTATTTATTGATTCTTGCCCTTACCCAAGGTAAAAGCAGGGCTGTTTCATTCTCGACCCTAGAATTCATGGATCAGGCTGTCAAAGCCTCATCTGGTAAGCAAACCGCCGTTTTTTTCTGCTATTGGGCTGAATTTTATAAAAACAGGCGCGAAACTGCTGCAACTCGGGAGGTTCAGCGAACCAAAAAATTGAAAATGAAACAGCCCTGCCCTTCAGGGTTGGAAGTTTAAGGGATTTAATTAACGGTATTGTTCACAAAGCGTGAAATACTTATTTCAATAATGCCTACCGACTTATATCAAGGTATGTCCGATTTCTATAATGCCTTTGTGCAAAGGAATCGAGATTACAAAGCAATTGCGACCGAGCTGATCGATCTTTTCGGCGACCAGCAAGACATCTTGGATGTGGGAATTGGGACTGGTTTGCTTGTAGAGCAAATTATTCAGTTGCGACCTGAACTCCAGATCACCGGGGTGGATACCAGCGCGTCTCTACTTGAACAAGCTCAGCAATGCTTAGGCACTCAAGTAGATCTCCACTGCCAAGATGTCGTTGATCTGCACCTCGACAAGATGTTCGACCTTGCCTATTCTCGTGGTGGGGCTTGGGCTTTTGTCAATGATGGCAATACCATCTTGCTTGCCAGCCACATCCTGGATCTTGATGCTATTCAGCAGAGCTTTGAACGGGTTGCGGCACACTTACGTGACGAAGGGCGCTTGATTATCATTTCGTCGAATGCCAATCATGGCAAACGTGAGGAGTTAGATGGGGAAGTCACATTCGAGAGAACCGTGAGCAAAGATGGGATTGAGGGGGAGCAATATCTTATCCTTGACTACAGGTGTCATAGGAACGGAGGTCTTGTTGGACACCAGAGGGTGCGAATGCGATTACTTGATCTCGATCGCGTCGAAGAAATGCTGGTGGCGGTAGGGCTCGGATCGATTTCTGATCACCATAACAAATACCACATCTATCAGAAAAAGGGTTCTGAATGAATCAGTATTTCAATCTTATGGAAGAGACATCCCAGGCAACTGATGTCCTGATTGAGCAATATACTAAGAAGTTGAGCCCGGAAGTGAAGCAGCTTCCCATGAAGCGGCATGGTCACCCTCGACTGCGCGATCTTCAGATCCGAACAGGCTATGAGATTAACGGAGGTCAGGACTGGAAAGAGATTTTGCCTGTCTGTGCAAGTTTTGAGATCCTCAACTGCTCGACTTATGTGATCAACTGGTTCCTTGATGAGAAGCATGGGTATGACAGCGTCGAAAGTAAGCGCAAGCTGGTCATAGCTGGCTTTCAACTCAGAGAAGTTGCTCAACAGATCTTAGAAGAGCATGGCATGACCTCGCTGTTACCAGTCCTCAGTAACATCAATCACCGAGTCTATCTTGGTCAGAGGATGGACATTCACGATCTACAGGTTTCTAAGATGAGTGACTATCCAGACTATGATCAGTTCCTAAAAGCTTATCAGCAGCGGTGTAGATTGCTCTCCGGTGTGTTCTACGGAAGCTGTTTCTTCGCAGGATCGATCGTTGCGGGGGAGCCTGACGAATTGCTCTATGAGATGGGTGCTATCTATGGGGCAGCCACCCAGGCAGCCAATGATTTCGGTGATTTTGCACTGCCCGTCCAGCGTCTCTCGAAGCTGGAGAAACCGTATCAGGATCAATTTTCCGACTTCATAAATGGAAAACTCACATTGGCAGTGTATCTGATGACCCAAAGAGCCAACGAGCAAGAGCGAGACCAACTCGAAGAATTGAGGCATAAACCCATTGATGAGAATGGCTATCGCAAAATTCTAGGCATACTGGTCAACAAGGGTGTCTATGCTGACTGTATAGCTTACCTCAAGCAAGAACACAAGCGATGTAAGACGATGCTCTACACTAAAGACAAGACAGTGCATCGAGACACGATCGCCTCAATTCTAGTTAGAATAACCTCGAACAAGTTCCTGTCGCAGCTCAAGAAGAACATCGAAATGTTGGTATTGGATAAGCATTGTGTGGGATAAGTAAGCAAGTCGTTAATGTTGCCTCAATTTGCTCCGAGAGCTTAGCAAATTTATTCTGTCGGCGATACCACCGACCAGTCTGCTTCAAGATAGTGGTACCACAAAATCGACAACGACGTTGTATAAATTACCTAAACTATATAAATCGTAACAAATATTTTAAACTTCATTACAAAATCAGATATGCCCTTGGCATACCATGATATGTTCTGTAAGATACATCGAGTCGCGGTTCCTATGGGCTGATTGGACACGCAGCTTTCCCGCTCTCGAACTACCTAATGGTTAAGTTAGACAAGGAGGACACTTTGGATTTGCATTCTACTCAACCCCACAATGATCATGCTTGTGAAGGCATTAGCGATTATGTCGCGGAGCTTCAGTTTCACATGGCACTCCACGCCCGCAAATTAGTTCCTAACCTCACTAAAGCAGCAGATAGTAGAGAGCAACTATTGCAGCAAACCCAAGCTAATTTTGAAAAACTAGTTTCCCGACAATCCCGTTCACAGTGATAAAGCCTTAGCTCGATTTGCAGCAATCAACGATTCTGTATACTGTAGCGCCTCTTGCCAAACCTGATAGCCAAGAGGCGTTAAGTGTATGCCATCGGTTGTCAAGTTGTGCTGCATCTGACCTTTACTATCAGTAAACAACTTGTGAAGATTGAGATAGGCTGCTCCTTCTTGTTGAGCAATCTTAGCAATTTGTTGATTAAGATTACGAATGCGCTGATTAGAAATAGCAGTAGCTCGTGTCGGTAAAATCGACTGGATAATTAGTTGAGCTTGTGGGTGATTTTGCCGCAATTGACGAGTAATCTGGCCCAGGTTGTTGAGAATAACTTGATCGGTTTTCCCCTGACGCAAATCATTGATACCTGCCATCACATAAATTGTATCAGGACGAGTCTGGGAAAATGCCGATAATCGACTCAAAATTTGACTGGTATTCTCACCAGAAATACCTTGATTGAGCCAAAGTTGATAGTTAGGTAATCCCTGTGCGGGTAACCACAAACTTAGGGAATCTCCCACTACCATAGACAGACGATTGTTACCCTGTCCGTAGGTAACAGCTCTGGCTTCCTGTGCCAAGAGTTGTTTCCATTGCTGATAGGTAGGTTTTGTGAGAGGGACTCCTTTGTGATTTAATCCCTTTGCCCAAAACGATGAGAAACTATGAGCAGGTAAGCGAGTATAAAGTTTGCCAGCTCTGAGGGCAGCTAATCGTTGGTAATATAGTTCCGTTCCCGATTTTGGTGAAGGAGTAGCAGGTCGATAGTTGGGTAAACGTTGCTGATACTTTATTTGCTGATACTTTAATACTTTAGCAGGGCTACGTTTCTGCCATTGACTACTAAATTGAGGAGAGGAGTTTTCTACAGTGGTTTCTACAGTAGGGACAATCTTATGACTAACCCCAGCCTGCAATGCTTTATTAGCTGTTGAAACTAACAGGCTTGAGAGGCTATCTGAGGGATTGGCAGGTAGGGGTGGTGGTGGTGGAGCAGACATTGCTCCTCCAGTCAATAGACTTGTTGTTAACAGATATAAATTGCTCATAATTTGCCCACTTTCCTCTCTATACTCTTTTCACATCAAGCAATGGAGGAAATCCGGACAAATTTAAAGCGTTTCTAATATTGTGTCAGGATAATGGCGTTGCTGAATGTTTGAATGAATATGAGTAGAGTGGGCATCCTGCCCGCCCGGAAATAAGGAGGAAACTGGCAAGATGCCAGTTCTACGCAAGATGCCAGTTCTACGCAAGATGCCAGTTCCACGCAAGATGCCCATTCCACAGGTGCGACCCAAGGCCGCGAGGGATTGCTCGCGGCCTTGGAGGCGCGCACCTACTCTTAAAATCATTCCATTATTCAGCAACGCCAACATAATTACCCTTAATCAAATCTCCCCATCTCCCCATTCCCCTCCTGGGAGGGGTTAGGGGTGGGTCCCCATCTCCCCATCTCCCCATCTCCTTAATGATGGGTATTCAAAGAAATCCCCATCATTCATTAAGGAAGGGATAGCTTAACGGGCACCGATCCGAATCACGTCTCCATCGAAGGTTGGCAGAGACAGCACAAAGGGATCAGTGGAATAGGTCAATGCTTGTTCTTCTAACATACCGATGGCAATTTCTTCACCCATGCGCAAACTATCATAGTAGTCAGTAAAGTAGTGAACGCCAGCCATATTGCGACCAATGGAAATATTGGCAGCCAGCTTGTTCAACTCACCCTCCAGAGTCAAAAAATCCCTCGTACGCTCTGAAACAAGTGTCGCCTCACCTTTCGTGTAGCCAGACAGATCAGGGGCACGGAACACAATTCCCTGATCTTTGGGGCTATAGCGTTTAAATCTGATCTGTGTCCTTGGTTGTCCCGGTTTTGAGTTTTTGACTGGTGTTTCTACTAAAACTGCACTGGTATCAAAGAATGCCTTAAGCATGGTCACACATGCTCCAGCAACAGTGGCATGTCCTGCACCATAGGCAGGGTGCATGGGAGACCCTTCAGGAAATGCCATTGGTAGTAGATAATTCGGTGAGCCAGAGCCATTTTGATTGGCTAGTTCCAAAATCGACTTGAGAGTACCGTTGCCTTCTAGTTCACGTTCAAACCTTCTAATGTACTTGATTAATGCTCTGGGTACACTAGCTTTAGCTTCATTAGGTAGCTCTTGAAATCGCCGTAATAGTTCAATCCGGGCTGCCAATGCCTCTGGTCGCAGGCGAATATGGTTATTGAACTTCTGGAAGCGGACAGCTTTGAGTGCTCGTGTGGCTACTTCAGTAACTAACGTTAAGATGTGTGGACCGCCGTAGAGGGCAAAACCAGCGGCATTGCGACGGGTTGCTGGATTACCTGCTGCCACACCACCCCCAGAAAGATGATCAAAACCAGGATCGAAGGGTGTTTGCATCCCCAGGAGAATGATGCAAGCGTTGAGATACGCTTCATAGAGAGCATCGTAATGAACATAAGTAGCTAAATCTCGGGGAGTGGAGATAAACCGACGAGCTGGACGATCTGGTAGCTTAGGGTTTTGATCATTCTCTAAAACATAGCTTTCTCTGTCTTGCTTAATCCCACGCTGAACCAAGACATAGTCTTCCATGTTGGTCATGTAATCTAGGTTAGGTGTTGCAATGGGAACCTTTTGATCAATTTGCAAAGCACCATAGGTAATTTTCCCTTCTGCAACGTTGCCACCACCATTGAGATCAACATTACCTATCAGTAGAAACTGAGAGAGATAGGGACCGACTTCCACTCCTGGAGAAGAGCCTCGGAATACGGTTTGCTCATCAAGCCTGCCTTTGGAATTCACCTTCCGAGGTCGTCCAGTTTGGTTGCGAATATAGTCAAGGGCATTGAGACGATTGATTGAACTCTCGATTTTGCTATTCGCTCCTCTTTTCTCAAAGTCATTGAGGGGCTGATCCCGCAGTATGGCTAATTCGTAGACTTCTGCTATCTCAAAAATTAGCTCTGGGTTAGCCTTACCGTTAGCATCCATTAACGGTGGTGCCGGAGGCATGGTAACTGCTTGTGGATCTGGTCCGTTTAGCTCAAAGACAACCCCTGCAGTTGGTGCTTCCCATTGTCTAAATTGCTCAAGCAGATCAGGGTTAGTCTCACCCTTAATAGTGTAGTCTTGACCTGTAAATACTACCTCAAATTTGGCACCATGACGTACCGGATCAGTGAAGGGATCAATAAAGCCATCGTCTATTGCACGGCGAAACTCGACAAAATCCTGTGGGTCTTGTAGTAGCCCTGTATCAGGGTTGTGAGGTAGCCCTTTGGTAAAGGACATAAAATACTGATCATCAGCATGTCGCTGTTCATCCCCATTGGCTTTATGGGTAGGATAGTCTCGACTTCTGGCTAGTTTTGCAGCGTCAAGGCGAACCTCAAAGGACTTCTCTGAACGATTTGCCATGGGAACTCCTTAGGAAAAAGAATTTTGATATGTTTTGAACATGTCTATATCAAATGTACAAAGTAATTTATGACTCTGACAGTACCCACAAGGGTACTTTTTTCACCAAAAAAAATGGGTTGGTTTGTAAGCATTCAGCCCTTAGCTGACAGCATGATAGCTGACAGCTAAGGGCTGAAAATAAATCTCTTGCGAGAGAATTTTATACTTCGAGATTTTAGAGAATTGAAAGTCTAGAGAAAAGCCCAAGGCCAACGGCTGAGGGGTGACTGCACCTCAAGTAGCGTGCGTGGCACAGGCTTCTAGCCTGTGAAGTAGGGCATATGCTTACGCAGAATATAGGCAGTAAAAGGCTTTGAAGTAGTATATTGAATGGGTTTTCCCTAACCTTAGGATAAATGTTATAATGGGCTTATTTGACAAAATTTACCATAAACTAACCTGAGCGATCGCAATATTTCCTGACAAACACACATCAACGTCTGTTCCTGAATCAGATTTGCGGTTGATGTCATCTCCCACATAAAGATATCCGTCCTCTTGCTTTACAAATTCTGTCAGTAGAGGACGGGTACAGAGGGAACAAAAGACTATCTCTGGCTCGGGTGCGTCTGGTTCTAGGTGGGGAAAGTTGACGCTCCAGAAGGTGCCAGGCTCAGACGGTTGGTCTAATAACTTTTGCAATACCTGCACCGTCCATGGTGTTGCTCTTTCCCAGTCAAGTTCCCAGTCAGTTCTCTTAAAATGAGAAAAGGCAATCGCCCGAAGGCCGTGTATTGTCGCCTCTCTAGCCGCCGCTATGGTTCCTGAGGGATAAATGTCTGAGCCCAGATTGCAGCCCCCATTAATCCCAGAGACAACAAACTCGATATCGTCGTAGAGATAGTTGACCCCCAAACGCACACAATCAGCGGGCGTACTGTCTACACTCACCTCAGTCTGCGATCGCCATTCCACTGGAATCACTGTGCGAATATTGACCTGATGGCCACAGCCGGACTGGTGGTGTTTAGGCGCAACTACCGCTATGCGATCGCTTGTTACTTGGAATAATGCTTTGTGCAATGCGTGAATGCCGGGAGCATCAATCCCATCATCATTGGTTACTAAAAAAGCCATAATCCCAGCTCCACCGATAAACAAAATGAGGATAGCAGATCAGTCAGAGCAAATACCATCTCTACTGACCTACTAACCACTTAAAGTATCAAGAAGCTACAAAAGCTAGAGTCTGGTTGCGTCTAACCACATCACCCCAAATAGGTCATGACCCACACCATAGCCTGGTTGCTGAGTTGCCTCCAATTTCCGCAACACTTGAGCTAGCATAAACTCTAGCTTCTGTCGGTACAGGTGTTTGTCAGAAATCTGTTGCAATTCTTTCTGGGCGGCTGCCTTAAATCCTTGAACTTCAGGGGGCAACTCAACGGTCGCGATCGCCAAAGGCTCACCCAATAGCTCTGTGGCGTCACTCACCAAACGGTTCCACCAACTAGAGAATTTCCTGAAGAAATCTAAGATGTGCTCTGGTGCCGCTCCTAACTCCACTTGGAAGATCAGTTGGCTTAAGTCTGTCTGTTGTGAGGGTGAGAGCAAACTATTGACTAGGTCGCGATAGTTGGGCAACCCTGGGTTAAACTGCCTTGTTGAGGTATGGCGACCAACCATAATCGAGCGATCGAAAAACTCAAACTTCTCAACAGGACAGCCTACGGCATTCGCTGCCTGCTGCATAATTTCTTGCAAGTGTTGATGGGAGTAAAAACTCATCCATGTAGGGTCTTTATCCCCTTCGCTCTGGAAAAAGCTCATGGAGTAATTCCAACGGCTGTTCTGCCATTGGGGTGTCCACTCGATACTGTAGCGCCCCAAAACATCCACAATCACAGCACAACGGGAGCGATTCTCGCAAACATTGGTCACAATCATCTTTAAGGCTTGGTCAAGCTCCTTGTGAGTCAGATGAGAGTAGGGAACGCCGCAAGAAAGATATAAATCGAAGGGCCGAGCGAGCTTGCTAGTCCGAATATCCGCACATTCAAACCCAACGTTACTGTGGTTACCATATAAATTTATGGCAGTTTCCACCATTTGGGTACTAATATCAACTCCCAAGTACTCTAGCTCATAGCTACCACTTAGTTCTGGGTCTTTTAACAATAGCGTTGACAGCAAAACATATCCATCACCTGTGCCTGCACCAATATCAACAACCCGTAGTTTCTCCCCCTTATTTTTGCTCACTGGGGCGATTGCTTGCTTAAACACTGAACGAGAGAACGGCTCCTCCCAATCAACTTTTACACCGTCACGGCGACTTTTAGATAAGTAATGTTGAACAGCATTGCTTTGGTCGTATACAGTCTTAATCTGCTCTGGAGTTACTTTCATAACCAATGTAGGTTTCTACTAGAACTTCAAACGTCTATCGACTCAACTCTGTCACTTCAATCAACTGCTAAGTCTCTCTGGATCAGGCTTGTAAGGAATTTCAAATTCGTTCCTAAAGCATTGTATCATAAAAAATCGTAACCACAAAAAAATGTATCAAAAGAAAGCGCGACAGCTATAGCAATCCTCAATTATTTGTAAAATCTGTCAAATCGTAAATCATTGCTGGGCAAGGGTTATAGCGATATATTTCGCCACTATTCGGCTACTAGATTTGACGAATCAGATAGGATTGCTATAATCTTCAACAAAATACCAGTAGCTCAATTCTTCCAAAGAAATATCATTTTCTGGCTGTGGAACACGGAAATAGGAATGGAGCGGAAGTAATTCAGCAGCAGGATTTGCTGATGGTTGAGAAAGAATTTGTTTGATTCGGCTCAAGTAGTTTAAAGCGGTGCTATCCCAGGTGTAATATTCCAAAACATACTGCTGACAACGTTTCTGTAACCTTTGCCACAGGTGTTGATCACAAAGTATTTCCCTGATTCCTCTAGCAATATCTGCTGGATCACTGGGATCAAA
>NZ_JAAHFV010000249.1:0-9847 GCF_010672755.1 Moorena sp. SIO1F2 | reverse complement strand
ACGTCCACCATAATTAGATTACCAGACTTTTTTTCATCAGCACTTATTGTATACAATTCTTTACTTTTTTTTTTGCATACAGAGTTCTGTCGTCGCAATATTATATAGAACATTATTTGTCAATACCTTATTCATTAATATTTTCTCAAACTTGAATCTCTTGCTGTGATTGGCATTAGAGAGCCTCCGCTTATTCAATGCATACATAACATTATTTGTCAAGATATTTTTAATGACTAGTTACCAAAGCTTGAATCTCTTGCTGTGATTGACTAGGGAGTTTTTTCTAACGGAAGAATATCTAATTTAAATGCAAAACTGCTTAATAATTAGAATTAAGTATAGGCAAGGGAGTAGGGGTACATCTCATTAAAGCTGTTTGACCAGGTGCCTGGAATAGCCATCTTGGTGGAACGGGCATCTTGCCCGTTTCCTGGAAAGCCAAAGGCGAACAACATTTTTGAATTAAGAATGTAGAATTAAGAATTAAGAATTTGGAATTCTGCATTCTACATTCTACATTCTGCATTCTACATTCTGCATTCTGAAGAATCATTGCCAACATCAAACACAATCACAAATTCAGCATCCGGCATCAACCGTTTCAGAGCCTTTAAGTGCCCTTCTGCATTAGACCGATTGCGGAACCGAGCAACAACGACCCGTTGCATTTGCGGCAATAGCCGAACAACAGCCCACGGGTGTAGGCGGTGGTAATAAGTCATAATAAATCTTGTCTCTTTTGATGAGGGATCTAGAGCCAGCCTTGGGACCTTGGAGAATCTGTCGGCTGGCTCTTACCATGGAACGTTTTAGCGTTCATGGCATGGTTTTATTATAACACAAAAAACACGATATTATAGCATATTTTAAAAACTTTTGTAACAAATTTTTGGGGTTGCTAAATTTGCGAATCAATAGGAGTAGGGTGGGCATCCTGCCCGCCAGAAAAGATTAGAAACAGGCAAGATGCCGAAAAAGATTAGAAACAGGCAAGATGCCGAAAAAGATTAGAAACAGGCAAGATGCCGAAAAAGATTAGAAACAGGCAAGATGCCGGAAAAAATTAGAAACAGGCAAGATGCCGAAAAAGATTAGAAACAGGCAAGATGCCGAAAAAGATTAGAAACAGGCAAGATGCCTATTCTACAAAGCTCTTTAATTCATTCCATGATTAAGCAACGCCTTTAGGGAACAGGGAACAGAGAAAAAATCCTGTGTACCTGATTAGACTATAAACCGCTATAATAATTAAAAGTGTTGTGTCAATTATTGTGTACTTGGGATGCCAAGCTGACTAGCACGGATCATATAAAAAACTCTGTTTTATCAAGTTCCACTCTCGAATTAAGTGGGTTTCACTTGGCCTTAACTTACGCCCCTTTAACTCAGGGTGACTAGCATAGAATACCGCATCGATTAATGCTGTAATTGTCTCCCCGTAATCCTTCACCTCATAACCATAGTCTCCATGATCAGCATAACAGCTAGGTATTTCCATCCAAACAATCCTGTCTTTCAAAACCTCTTTAATAGCCAACCACTCTTTTTTGTACTGTGTTTGGTGAGACTTGATCCTCTTATCTGACATTTCTGGATTAGCCTGCCAAAAATAAAAGTTAGTAAACCGGTCTAGTACAGACTCGGGAACACACGCAAGTGCTTGACTATGGAAAACAACCGAGGCGGAAATAATTGATAAGCCTAGAGATTGAAATTTGAGCATTGTCCGAAATCGTTACACTTCTTTCTTTAGTCTTCCTTTCCTATAGGGTGTCTTCAGTACCTTTTGTGCATTAGTTCCAGTTAAAAAACTCGGAAAGCTTACTACACAAGGGATTCAGTCTGCCAAAGGAGGTTTCCCCCACTCGCGCTTTGCATCAAGACAGGAAAATTATGGTATTCAACTAACAAAATTTAGGGAAGACAGAACAGGAAACTTCAGATCATGAAATAGTGCGATGCTCCTTGGCCTTGGCCTATTGGCCACGCTACGCGAATGGGCCACGCTACGCGAATGGAGCCGCTACGCGAACGCATTTTCCCCCTGCTGTTTTTAGTCACTCAAAAACTGTTGCACTGACACACTACTTGCGATCCGGCCTAAGTCTGAAACAAATCTAAGCCTGACTTAAAATAGTTTTAACTAACTCAATAGCAACATCTGGACTCGTTGCCAGAAACACATTCTCCTGGGACAGACTACAGAAAAACTCTTGACTCTCTCGATGGTCACTCAACAAAACAACCTTTTTCCAACTTTTGAGAGCCAGAGCAATTTCTGATGCTGTTCCTATGCCCATACCACAGGCAATCACCACATCACTGGAGAGTACATTAATCGTATTGCGAGCATTGCCCATATCCGTAACGATGGCAATATCCACCGCTTCAGACATGGCCCTAGTGTCCTTGGTGGGTAAGATACCAATCGTTAAGCCACCAACCATTTTGGCTCCCCGACTGGCCGCATCCATCACTCCCACATTTCTGCCACCGGTCAGCAGTACCCAGCCATTCTCAGCAATCAGTTGACCGAGACGATACGCACGATTAATGTCAGTAGCAGTGGCCTTGTCTCCAGGCCCCATTACCCCAACCACTATTTTTCTCATGGCTTATTTAACTCTCAGAGACTGTTAATAAAGTAACTCTTAAGATAGCTATCAGCGTGTCGCGTATCAGCTTACGGCGGTTTGCATAACTATCAAGTACACAGGATTTTCTCCTTCTTTCCTCTTCCGTTCGCGTAGCGTGGCCCACGGCCTCAGTCCCTGCTCCCTGCTCCCTAAAAACCCATAAATTTGTACCTAATTGAAGTGCAAACCGCTGTATGTGCTACAAATGGTGCTGCTTGAGGTGCTTTTCAATAAAATAAGCACCTCAAGCAGCATGAGCCTTAGGCTGACGGCTGACGGCTGACGGCTGAATGCTATAGTATGAAGCGTCTGTAAACCTTGTGTAAAACTTAGGTAAAGGTGTGCTTAATTGTCAATTAAATCACACAGACAATTGGAGTTATCTGCTAATAATTTTGTTTGCCAATAATTTCCTTAACAAAACTGAGTTATCAATAACTGATTAACCCATTTTTTAATAAAAATTAGCTATAATTCCTAGCGATATCTAATTTGTAGATTGAGAGGATAGCGTTTCCTAGTAAGGGTCAGATATAGTCAATTTTATTACCCCTCCCCATCTCCCCATCTCCCCATCTCCCCACACCTCCCACACCTCCCACACCTCCCACACTTTCCTCTCTTTCCTCTCTTTCCCGACTCCCTACTCCCTACTCCCTACTCACTACTCCCTACTCCCAGATCAGCTGTTCTCTGTTGCCTTTGGAAATGTTCCATCGACTCAAACGATACTTTCTGATTAGTTCGCCATCCCCCAAACATCATCTGTTGCCCTCAATGGCAGAAGATACCCTGATCACTCCCCATCGACTCCATTATCCTCATTGGCATGGGACTAATGGTGATCTGCCCCCTGTTGCTTTAGTTAACTGGTTATCGACATCAGAAGCATCTAGAGAACAAAACAATAATCAAAATAATAATCAGCATTCGCGTAGCGGCTCTTTTGGAGCATCGCAACTAGGAACTATCCCCCTAGCAGGAGAACAGAAAACAGCGGAATCATGTATTAATCACGGGGATTACCTGTGGGCAAAAGGTCAACTAAATGAAGCAGTGACCCAGTATCACAAAGCTATTGAACTAGACCCTAAATCGAGTTTGGGTTACCAACGTCTAGGAGCAACTTTAAAGCAACAAGGTCAATTTGAACAAGCCAGTGCCTATTATCGCAAAGCGATTGAATTGGCTGGACTAGAAACCGTCAAGTTAGATCGGTCACAATCAAGAGAACAATCTATAGATCAATGTGTTCCTAGCTCTGGTGAGGGCGATTGTAAACAATATCAGTCAGGAGGTCTTTTGGAAGCAGTCACGGTGTATCTACAACAGGCGCAGACTTACTTGAACCAAAGACAATGGCAACAGGCGATCGCTGCCTGTGAGCGCGCCATTAAACTTGCCCCAGATACGGCTCAGGCTTACAAGATTTGGGGAAATGCGCTACAGTTCATGGGTCAGACTACTGAAGCTATGGGTCACTATGGCCAAGCTTTGGAAATTGAGCCGGATTTTGCCGAAGTTTATGCTAATCTCGGTAGCTTGTGTGCTGGTAAGCAGGATTGGGAAGATGCGATCGCATATTATCAAAAGGCGATTAACCTAAAACCCGATTTGACTGGGGCTTATCGCAACTTAGCTAAAGTATGGACTGAGGTGGGAAACCAACAGGAAGTGCTTAAATGCTGTTATCATCAGCTGATGCTAGAGTTGGATAAATCTAAACCAGAGGACTACCTTAATCTAGGCAATCAGTTGTTTAAGGAAGGTCTGGTAACAGAAGCGATCGCTTGTTACCGCCAGGTAATTGACCGGAATCCCCAGTCGGTGGTAGCTTACCAAAACCTGGCAGAAGCATTGAATCGCCAGGGGAAATGGCAAGAGGCCAATGCTTGCTATCGTAAATTACTGCAATTTTATCGAACCGGTTCTCAGTTACCAGCTTCTGAGTTAACAGCTTCTGAGTTACCAGCTGATCAGATAAATGGTCAGTTAACTAGTCATATCAATGGTCACACCCACAATCAAGCTAACGCCTCTGATGCCCTGAAACAGGCTATTGTTCCTGAATTGGTAGACAACCAGAAGCAGCAGCAAGTGTCAATTACTCCCCCTAAACGTTACAGAGGAGGGACGATAAAAGCATCAACTGTTGCCATCGTGCCTAGCCCATCTCAAATTACCGTTAATCCCACCAATCCAACCGTAAAGCCTATCCCTACTGCTCCAGAACGATTAGACCGAGAGCAATTAAAGCCAGAGCAATTAAAGCCAGAGCAATTAGACCGAGACCAATTGGACAGAATTCGCGATCGCACACCACGACTCTGCGGCGGCAATCATCTCCCCCAACTTCCTAACTCTAGAGCTTCTCAGTCTCATCTAGACCTAGATCAAGAGCTTGAGTCGTTTATCAAGGCAGCTCAACAAAATCCAGATTCAGCTAAAGTCCAGGCAAATTTAGGTAGTGCTTATGCTCAGCGGCAGCAGTGGCAAGATGCGATCGCATGTTATCAAAAAGCGATCGCAATTAATCCCAGCTTTGCTGGAGCTTACCGTAACTTAGCAAAAGTTCTAACTCAAACCAATCAACCAGAAGCAGCAGCGGATTATTGGTATCAAGCTCTGACCTTAGAACCAAATACGGTATCTGCTGAAGAACACTTGAATCTCGGTAATACCTTAACCGCCCAAGGGAAATTAACCCAAGGGATAGCTTGTTATCGTCAGGCAATTGAATTGAAACCTAATTTGTCTGAGGCTTACCATCGACTAGGGGATTTGCTAAAAAAGCAAGGACAAGAGCAAGAGCTGCTAACCCTTTATCAGCAAGCAGTTCAAAACAATCCCCAAGATGCTAAAGCTTACTTCTATTTAGGAAACCTGTTCACAGAACAGGAAGCATGGGAGGAAGCTTACCCTTGTTATCTCAAAGCGACTCAACTGCAACCGAATCTTGCACAAGCCCATCATAATTTGGCAGATACCTTAGTTAAGGAGCAACGGTGGGAAGAAGCAGTAACAGCTTACCGTCGAGCCATTGAGATACAGCCAGAGTTTTCCTGGTCTTATAACAACATGGGCGATGCCTTGCTTAAGTTAGAACGGTGGCAAGACGCAGCCGATGTGTTCCGACAAGCCATTGAACTCAAACCAGATTTCCCGTGGTCTTATCAAAATTTAGGTGATGCTCTACAAGCCTTGGAGCAGTGGGATGAAGCAATTATTGCCTATCGCCATGGGATTGAGGTGAAATCCGATTGGCCGTGGTCTTATTACAACTTGGGACAAGCATTAGCAAAAACCGGACAGTGGCTTGATGCGATCGCAGCCTATCGTAAAGCTATCGAACTTGACCCGAATTTTGCTAACGCCTACAGTCATCTCGGTGAAGCCTTAGCCAGAATTGGGGAGTGGGATGAAGCAATTATCTGTTACGAACAAGCCATTGATATTGACCCCAGTCTTCATGTTTCCGTCTACCAGAATTTAGGGGAAGCCTTAGAACGAAAAGGATATAGTAATTCAGACCGCGTTGCTGATTCTGGGTATGATTTTGCCCCCCTAGCCCCCCAGCGAGCAATCCCTCGCTGGGGGGAACAAAACTCTCAAAGTCCCCCAGCGAGGGATTGCTCGCTGGGGGATTTAGGGGGCTTGACCAAAACCCAACCTACGCCCATTCATACTTCAATTGAGCAACGCCATCCAGAGCTTAGGACAAAAGACGATATCTCTAAGTGGCCTCACGTTTTCATTGAACCCTATCATCCCCCCCAAACTCTCCCCGATGGCAGCCCCTGGCCAAAGATATCGATTGTTACCCCTTCGCTGAATCAAGGTGAGTTTATCGAAGAAACTATATTATCAGTGATTCATCAGCACTATCCCAATGTCGAACATATCCTAATTGATGGGGGCTCTACTGATGAAACCATGACCATTGTTAATCAATATCGAGACTACCTTACCTATGTGGTTAGTGAACCCGATAGTGGCCAAAGTGAAGCCTTGAACAAAGGATTTGCGATCGCATCTGGGGAAATCTTGACTTGGCTTAATAGTGATGACCGATTAGCCCCAGGAGCCTTATATAGGATAGCGCTAGCGTTTTATACCAGTGGTGCTGATGTGGTCGCCGGTGTCTGTCAACTGTTTAAAGATGACGTAGCCCTAGAGCAACACTTGACATCCTGTGCTAATGGACTGATGTCCCTTGAAGAAATTTTAGATGTAGAAAGGAATTGGCTAACAGGGAAATTCTTCTATCAGCCAGAAGTCATGTTTACCCGCACCATTTGGGAAAAGTGTGGTGCCTCAGTAGATGAATCTCTCTTCTACAGTATGGATTACGACTTGTGGGCGCGATTTGCTGCCAAGGGAGCCACCTTACAGGTAATAGGTTATCCTGTCGCTCAATACCGTATCCATGAAAACCAAAAGACTAGCACTAAAGATAAGTATGAGCCGGAATTACTATCGGTATCAGAGGCACTGCGGACTAAATTCAATTGTCCTAAGTCTAAAGCGAAAGAAGAGCCTGGGCAACGCCACAGCCTGCGCATTGTGTGCTTCAACGATACCGGATTTCTCGGAGGGGCTGGGATTGCTCACCAACGCATTGCCAAATCCTTAGCCTTAGCAGGGCATCAAGTAATTCCCGTTGCTGGCACATTAGACTGGTCATTGACTCCCGTAGACTGCACAGGGTCAGAGGTTTATCAATTAATTGCTAGTCTCAATCCGGATTTAGTCGTAGTGGGCAATATCCATAATATGACCAATCCCTTGGACATTTTGGAAAGACTTACTAGTCATTTCCCCACTATCTTTGTGATGCACGACCAGTGGTTACTTACCGGACGCTGTGCTTATGTAGGGGATTGTGAAAATTATACCACCCTATGTGATCACGAATGTCCCACTAGCCATGAATACCCGAGCTTAGGATCAGAAAAAATAGCCGACGCTTTTCGTAAAAAACATCGGCTTTTAGGGAGCTATAAAACTTTGTTAGTGCTAGGGGATAGTCACTGGACCACTAATTGGGCTCGTTATGCCTTTGACTATCACCAGCCTCGACGGAATTTCCAAGAATGCGAAAGTAAATTTCAGAGCATTTACTATGGCATTGATTTAGATATATTTAGGCCCTTAGACCAGGCAGAATGTCGCCGCCAGTTGAATTTACCTCAGGATAAATTTATTATACTCACTGGTAGTCAATCTGTAAACGATCAGCGCAAAGGATTTAAGTATCTACTCAAAGCCCTAGACATTGCCAATCTCGATAATATCCTACTGGTTAGTTTTGGTCATGGCTCTGCGATCGCAGAAAACCTTGATATTTGGAGTACAGGATATATCGAGGACCCCTCCTTATTAGCATATTACTACAGCGCTGCCGATGTATTTATTGGGCCATCCCTTCAAGAAGCATTTGGTCAAACCTTTATAGAAGCAGCAGCCTGTGGCACACCAGCCATTGGCTATGGAGTAGGTGGTGTCAAAGAAGCCATCTTGAATCGAGTGTCAGGACGAGTAGTGACCCAAAAAACCCCAGAAGCCTTAGCTAAGGTAATTAAGGAATTATACTATGACCGGCACAAATTAGACCTGTTGGGGAAAACCGCAGCTATTTATATAGCCAACCACTTCTCCTTACAGTCGAGCTATCACAGTTTTATGGTGGCCTTAGACCAAAGCGGTTGGGTCGATAAGCTCCAAATTCCCAGGGCGAGTAAATTTTTAGTAGACTCTCCCGTAGGCTCTGCCAAACTTACTCAACCCCTAGCGATTAAAAGCGGTATTGCCAAAAACAACAGTAGTATTATCTCTGGGGTTGGTATTCAAGGTTATACCCGTCAGGGTTTTGGAGAATTAGAGCAACCATTACCAGACATTGGTATTTTTCGTCCCATTCAGTGGTTACTGTGGCCAGAGGGGGAGTTTGCCATCATTGCCAGTAATCCCAGGAAAGGTCAGCTAGTCATTGCCTGCCGTAACGTCTCCCAGGGTCAGTTTCTTGAAGTTTGGCAACAGGGTAAGTTACTATTGCGAGTAGCAGTGCATCACTGTGGGATCGATCAGGTTAATGTATTTACCCTACCGATTTCGTTACTTGAAGGCGTCAATTTATTTTCCCTGAAGACTGAGACCTATCATGTTGATCAGTCCAATCGACATTTAGCAGTACTGATTGAGGGAATTACCTTTACAGAGCAACTCGATTGGGAACCGTTACGGGAGGGTAGTCAGGAATCCTGATGGAAAAAATTCTATATACACGAGACAATCAGAAAGTCTATCTTGACGTACCTCCCCCTGGTGCTATTCCTAGTTTTTTCGTATTCGCGCTGCACAAATCAGGGAGTGTGATGCAGGACAAAATTATTGAAGATATCGGTTTTACCTTAAACATACCACTGATTAGTGTTGCCAAAACTTCCTTTAATCAAGGGGTAGAAGAAAGTGCCTTTGGTAAGGAGATATGTGACCTTTTTGTCAAAACTGGATATGGCTTTTATGGCTCTCGATATCTCCCTGCCTATCTTAATGATTTCGATTTGAGTGGTTTCAAAAAGATCTTACTGATTCGCGATCCTAGGGATATTGTAGTATCCCATTATTTTTCCATGAAGAACAGTCATGTTATTCCCCCAGGTAAGGTAGGTGATGTCCTTTGGAAAAATCGCCAGCGACTACAAGATATTGATATAGATGAGTACGCGATTCAACAAGCACCGATATTTCGCAAAATAATTCAAAGGTACAGCAAGATTGAAGATCAGTTATTCAAACTGTTTAGGTATGAAGATATCGTTTTCCATAAGCGTCAGTGGGTTGCGGATATTATCACTTTTTTGGAAGTAGAGCTTGAGGATAGCAAAATAGAAAAAATAGCTAAGAAGCACGATATTTTTCCAACTAAAGAAAATCCCGCATTACACATCCGTAAAGTGACTCCAGGGGATTATAAGGAAAAGTTGCAACCCGCCACTATTGATAAGCTTAATGAATGTTTTAAACCTATCTTGATTAAGTATGGGTATGAGAATTAAGAATTAAGAATTAAGAATGTAGAATTAAGAATGTAGAAGGCAGAATTAAGAATTAAGAATTTATAATTTCTAATTTAGAGGGAGCATTTCACCTTTGTAATTATGTATATAGATCCCCCCTAACCCCCCTTTTTAAGGGGGGTTAGGGGA
>NZ_JAAHFV010000248.1:3312-9919 GCF_010672755.1 Moorena sp. SIO1F2 | reverse complement strand
GCCAGCACATCCTCCAACAACCGCATGATTGCTCGGCGTAATGGTCTGGCCCCGTAGCTGGGGTTGTAACCCTCTTCGATCAAACGGTCTTTGAATTTCTCGCTGACTTCTAGAGTAAAGTGAAGTCGCCTGTGAGCAACGACTTCACCTAAGTTAGTTATTATCAAGATTAATTTTTCGCAATTTTTTCGGTCACTTTAACCCCTTTAACTCACCCTAGATCTAAATCAAGCTAAATCAAGGTTTGGCTCGCCTTGTCATATCATCTCCGGATAATTACCCTTAATAATCTGTCGCCCACGGGAACGCGCACCAAGAGACGGGAAAGGGGAATTACTAGTTTTGTAAATTTTTGTTTCAAACTTATCACAATTAACGTAAAAGCGAAAACTCACGCTGAAGACTAACTTAGTAACTCAAAACCCTAGTGGTTGAGTAAGCAGTCAGCTATGAGCTTAGTCAAGAAACAGAGTCAACTCATGGGATTTTTTTCCTGGGAGACTCTTGTATCTTAAAATCTGGTTTGTCGCTTCTTTTGACCCATTACCAATTGCGACTTACTAATTTCCCCTTAACCTTTACCAAGAAAAAATTAGGGATAGAATAATTAGTAAAGCAGATTTGATCGCCAATAACGTTACGTTTATTTTATAAGTCATCTAACTATGTCAGCTCTAACTATTAAAGACATCAACACCGATAGCCTTTCTGTAGAAGAACGCTATGCACTTGACATTCTAGTCAACCTGCCAGTGCCTCAGGTTAGTAAACTCCAAGAATTAATGGAATTGGAGGTAGAAGACGTTATTAGCCCTATAATTTTACAAAATTTTATTGAACTGTGTCAAGAATGCGGCTTGGACTTGTCTGAGGCAGGAGTCAATAAGTTTAAAGATGCTAACAAACTTGGTAATACTGGAGCTGTCAGAGGAATTATTGGTCCTCAAACGGCTCAGTTTTACTTTGATGCTATCATCAAGAAAGTAACACCAGAGTTGCCCCCAGGTACCGATAGAAACATTAACCAAGCTGGTTTAGATCTTGTTAAAGAGTTTGAAGGACTCCATAAAAGGTGCCCCGATGGCAGAGTAGAAGCTTATATCGATCCGGTGGGAATTCCTACTATTGGATGGGGTCATACAGCTGGTGTTCGCATAGGAGATATCATCACTGTTGAGCAAGCGGAAAAATTGCTCAGACAAGATTTAGAAAGTTCTGAATCTACGGTGAGTAATCTTGTCAAAGTATCACTGACTGATAATCAATTCTCTGCTCTAGTTAGCTTTGTGTTCAATATAGGACCAACAGCGTTTAGGCGCTCTACATTGTTACGTAAGTTGAATCAGGGTGATGTTCAAGGGGCGGCCAATGAGTTTCTTCGTTGGAACAAGGGTGGTGGTCGAGTCCTATTAGGCTTGAGCAAACGCAGAGAAGCGGAGCGTAAACTGTTTCTGAGCTAAGTCAAAGTTAAGGTTGAAAGTTGTTCGCCTAGCGTGGCCGAAAGGGCAAGGTTGCAGGTTGCAGGTTGAAAGGTTGCAGGTTGAAAGGTTGAAAGGTTGAAAGGTTGTCATCCAAGGCTAAACCTAATGCCTAACCCCTAACCCCTGTAAGTTTGGCAAAATGTATAATAAAAGACCTATCACCCAGTAAGGTCATTACTCACCTTACTAAACCAAAAGTTTATTTGGGCTACAGGCATGACCAAACAAGCACCTACCTCCTTGCTTTCCCTAAACGTGGCACCGACTCAAGTACTGCGTTGTCCGTTGGAAGACTCAGGAAATGCGATCGCACGGCTGGGAAATCGTCCTTTGATTGTAGGAGGCCAGCATACTCTGGCTACCCTAGCCTCATCACTGGAATCGGTTTTGGAACAGCATCAACTCAGTTATGAATGCGCATCCTACAGTCCTGATTGTAGTGAGAAGTCTTTAGCTAAACTCTCAGAAGCCGTTGCTGCTCATCAATCTGACTTAATTATTGGGATTGGTGGTGGTAAGGCGTTGGATATTGCTAAAATCCTAGCGCACCAGTGCCAGTTACCTGTAGTCACTGTACCCACCTCTGCTGCTACCTGTGCTGCTTGGACTGCTCTATCTAATATCTATTCTGACCAAGGGGCTTTCCTGTATGATGTTGGACTTGACCGTTGCCCAGATTTATTAGTACTTGATTACAGCTTGATTCAGACAGCGCCCCAACGTACCCTAGTTGCCGGAATTGGTGATGCCTTAGCGAAGTGGTACGAAGCTTCAGTTAGTAGTGGTAGCGCTACAGATACTCTAATTATTGCGGCTGTCCAACAGGCAAGGGTATTGCGAGATATTTTGTTCCAAAAGTCGGTTGATGCTCTAACCCAACCTGGTAGTGAAGTGTGGCGGGAAGTTGTCGATGCAACAGTTTTACTGGCTGGTGTGATTGGGGGCTTGGGTGGAGCTCGATGTCGTACTGTTGCTGCCCATGCTGTACATAATGGTTTAACTCATATCCCAGCAGCTCACGATTCTTTACATGGTGAAAAGGTGGCTTATGGCATTTTGGTGCAGCTGCGTTTGGAAGAAATGCTTCAGGGGAACCAACTGGCAGCATCAGCACGGCAACAGTTGCTGAAGTTTTATGCTGAGCTTGGTTTGCCCCAAACTCTCCAAGACCTGGGATTAGGGTCGATTACCTTGGCTCAGTTACAGAAAGCAGCTGAGATTGCCTGTGGGGAAAATTCTGATATTCATCGGCTACCGTTTAAGGTGCTTCCAGAACAGCTGATGGCAGCAATGGTTTCTACTAGGGTCCTAGTTGAGGGGAGTCGTAAGGAGTTAAGTTTGCCAGCCGTTGAAGGTTGTTCGCGTAGCGTGGCCAAAGGCCAAGGTTGTCTGTCAGAATGAAGAATGAAGAATGAAGAATGAAGAATGAAGAATGAAGAATGAAGAATGAAGAATGAAGAATTTGGAATTACACATTCTTCATTCAACAATGTTGTTCGCCCCGTATTCGGTGTAGTGTAGGTTCCACCTTGTCAGGTTGCCGGTTGCCGGTTGTTCGCCCCGTATTCGGTGTAGGGTAGGTTGTCTGTCAGAATGCAGAATTAATTCTTAATTCTTAATTCTTAATTCTTAATTCAAAAATTTTGAAGGTTGCCGGTTGCAGATTTTGAGCTCAAACCTGATAACCTTTAATATTACTAGCATTTTCCCATACACTGGCTCTCAACTCGTTCGCGATCGCTTTTAGCGGAAGCTTCGCTTCATCGCGTGGCCTTTTGGCCAAAGTCAAAAATTATAGATCTTGACCTTCAACCGGCTAACTTCTAAACCTGACACTGATGATGGTAGATTTGATTACCCCAGCACAACGACTAAGCTCACTCCCTCCCTATGTATTTGCTCGTTTAGATGAATTAAAAGCAAGAGCCCGTGAGCAAGGGCTGGATTTGATTGACTTAGGGATGGGTAATCCTGATGGTTCAGCACCGCAGCCGGTGATCGAAGCAGCGATCGCAGCCTTAAAAAATCCCGCTAACCACGGTTATCCTCCGTTTGAGGGGACTGCTAGTTTCCGTCGGGCAATTACGAATTGGTATCACCGCCGCTATGATGTGGAGCTAGACCCAGACAGTGAAGCTTTACCTCTGTTAGGGTCTAAGGAAGGACTAGCTCACCTAGCCTTAGCCTATGTGAATCCGGGAGATTTGATTTTAGTACCTTCTCCTGCTTATCCGGTCCACTTCCGGGGTCCGTTGATTGCTGGGGGGGAAATTCACAGTTTGGTTTTGAAACCGGAAAATGATTGGCTGATTGATTTAGGGGCAATTCCGGATCAGGTTGCCCAACGAGCTAAGATCCTCTATTTTAACTATCCAAGTAATCCAACCACCGCTACCGCCCCAAGGGAGTTTTTTGAAGAAATTGTTGCGTTTGCCCGTCGGTACTCAATTCTGCTGGTACATGACTTATGTTACGCCGAATTAGCATTTGATGGCTATCAGCCTACTAGTTTGCTGGAAATTCCTGGCGCTAAGGATATTGGGGTCGAATTCCATACCCTATCCAAAACTTATAATATGGCTGGCTGGCGCGTTGGCTTTGTAGTGGGGAATAGCCGCATTATTCAAGGGTTGCGTACCTTAAAAACTAATCTGGACTATGGCATCTTTGCTGCCTTACAAAGCGCTGCTGAAGCCGCCTTGCAACTGTCAGATGTTTACCTTCAAGACGTCCAAAACCGTTACCGCCGCCGCCGAGATTTCATGATTGAGGGTTTGGCCGAGTTGGGTTGGCAGATTCCTAAGTCCAAGGCAACCATGTATCTGTGGGTTCCTTGCCCAGTAGGGGTAGGTTCAACGGATTTTGCCCTGGATGTTTTGCAGCAAACTGGAGTAGTCCTCACCCCGGGAAATGCTTTTGGTATCGGTGGTGAAGGGTATGTGCGGATTAGTTTGATTGCGGAATGCGATCGCTTGGGTGAAGCCCTCAATCGCTTGAAACAAGCTAATATCCGCTACCAAGCCCAATCAATGGTAAAGGTTGAAGGTTGAAGGTTGTTCGCGTAGCGTGGCCAATAGGCCAAGGTTGAAGGTTGAAGGTTGAAGGTTGTTCGCGTAGCGTGGCCAATAGGCCAAGGTTGAAGGTTGAAGGTTGAAGGTTGAAGGTTGTTCGCGTAGCGTGGCCAATAGGCCAAGGTTGAAGGCTTAAAGTTCGAGTTTGCAGGTTGTTCGCGTAGCGTGGCCAATAGGCCAAGGTTGTAGATAGGTGCAAGTTGTAGGTAGGTGTGGATAAGTGAACTCAACAACTGTTGGGGTAATTATATCAAATCTTCTGAGTCTCTCCCCATCTCCCCATATTCCCCTCCTGGGAGGGGAATATGGGGAGATGGGGGAGATTTTTATTAAGGGTAATTATCCTGACATGATATAACTTTTTTATTTGAATTGTGAACATACTCCCTTAAGCAAAAGCAAGGTAAGCATTAGCTGTTCCCGTAGCGTGCGCGTAGCGCATATGCTGTTGGCGTAGCCTGCGCGTAGCGCATATGCTTACGTTTTTATTATATATAATATTAAAAAAATTAAATGGGTTTACCCTGCACTATATACTTTTTTAATTAATTTTTTCAAATCATCCCTCTCAAAAAGCTCAATTTGATTACTAGCTGCCAGTTCTTTGGCATTTTCTGTAAACTTACTATTAGTGATAACTAGTCCCAGGTTCGCCTGATAATAGCCAATTGCCCCTGTTACTTCCTGAATGGCCTTAATCCCTACGCTACCTTGTTGTCTCTTGGCTTGAACAACAGCCTTGATCTCCCCTTTTTGAATTACCAGATCGGCTCCATAATCCCCACTTGCCTTAGTGCTACTCACTTGGTAGCCCAGTTGCTTAAATAATTTAGCCAGATATTCTTCAAACTCCCTCCCCTTCATGTTATCAATTGCATCTAACTGTTCATCAATATCCTGTTTCGATGCACGGCTATCCTCAACCGAAGATTTACCATTATTCACTTCTGCTTTGACTTTGCGTTTTAAATCACCTTTATATTTATTTTTACCTATATTATCATAAGATGATGACTTCGATGCCCGCCTATCCTCAACCGAAGATTTACCATTATTCACTTCTTCTTTGAGTTTGCGTTTCAAATCAGCAGAAACCATTAACCGTTCAATCTCTTTACAGAGAGATGCTTTAGATTCTCCTTCTTGTTGGCGCTGTTTATATATTCCAACCAGTAACGCTTCAAGTCCGAATTTCGATAAGCCATCAGCAGCTATTCCCACAACCCCAAGAAAAGCAATGCCTCCGATCATTCCGAATGGACCTAACATTGCCAAAGCCGCTGTGATCGCTGCTGCTCCAGTAAATCCCGTTGTTGCCATAGCAATCAGAAGTATCACACCAGGTAAGCCTAGTGCAGCAACCTTTCTAACCACTTCATCCATATCACTATACCTCAATATTGTTAGCTTATAAAGTTGATATAATGTTCACCAGTATTCCCTCCAAACTGAGTAACGACATCAGTGGAAATAACAGTGGAAACGCATCTTATTTTGAAATACCTAAGAGACTGTTTGTTAAACTTTGCTTAAATCAGCCACGTAGGGTGGGTTAGGCGGCGAGGACTTTAAAAGCTCACCTGTTAACAGAGCTGTCCCCCGTAACCCACCAATAAGATTTACTTTAGAAACAGTCTATAATTCTTCTTTGAGTTTGCGTTTCAAATCAGCAGAAACCATTAACCGTTCAATCTCTTTACAGAGAGATGCTTTAGATTCTCCTTCTTGTTGGCGCTGTTTATATATTCCAACCAGTAACGCTTCAAGTCCGAATTTCGATAAGCCATCAGCAGCTATTCCCACAACCCCAAGAAAAGCAATGCCTCCGATCATTCCGAATGGACCTAACATTGCCAAAGCCGCTGTGATCGCTGCTGCTCCAGTAAATCCCGTTGTTGCCATAGCAATCAGAAGTATCACACCAGGTAAGCCTAGTGCAGCAACCTTTCTAACCACTTCATCCATATCACTATACCTCAATATTGTTAGCTTATAAAGTTGATATAATGTTCACCAGTATTCCCTCCAAACTGAGTAACGACATCAGTGGAAATA
>NZ_JAAHFV010000248.1:0-3212 GCF_010672755.1 Moorena sp. SIO1F2 | reverse complement strand
AGCCTAGTGCAGCAACCTTTCTAACCACTTCATCCATATCACTATACCTCAATATTGTTAGCTTATAAAGTTGATATAATGTTCACCAGTATTCCCTCCAAACTGAGTAACGACATCAGTGGAAATAGGGAATTATTGAATCAACGACGAAGCAAACTAATAACAGGTTTACACCAACCACTTTACGCTGTCTACTTATGGTTAGCGTGAATGTTGCCTTGCTTCCTACTGTAAACTACAGTCAAGGAATCAGGATTCCGGAAAATACTGACGCGCGAATCAATGCCCTTGCGTTGTTCATTCCTATGGCGCTTAGGCCAGGGGCAAGGGAGCCCTGTCTTTCGGTAACTGTTCAAAGTTAAGGCATTACTGCTGACAGCCTATGGGAATCCTGCTTGATGAGTGCGCCCCAGAACCAAGTTAAAATAAAGAAACGTAAACCTGAAACAAGACCATTCCAATGACAGTCCGACAACCTCGATACAGCAAAGAAGAATTTGCTCGACGTGGTGATGAAATCTACGAAACTCTGGTGCGTCCAAAGGTCGAAGCAGGGAATTACGGCAAGATTGTCGCCATTGATATTGAAACAGGCGATTTTGAGATTGACCCAAGGGAAATAGCCGCTTGCGATCGCCTCGAAGCGCGTCACCCAGATGCTCAAATCTGGATAGTCCGGATTGGTTCGCGCTATGTTCGTCGCTTCGGTGGACGTGGAAAAAGAACGGGATGATTAGAGGAAATGTTAATGCAGACAAAGAGGCAACGTAGAACTCCACAAAGTCAATGCAGTCTAACTAATCACTACATCTTTACCACTACCTATTTTTGATTGAAAAATGTCTTATTTAGGCTAAAGGCAATGTTGTATCACTACATGTTTATCACCACCCTTTTCTGTAGCGACGATTTTAGGTTTTTCTGCTCAGATTATTTTCCAGTATGCGAGCTGACTTAGCCGGAGCGATTTGCTCTAATTTTCGCATGTTTTGCCCACAACTGGCCACGATGGCGGTTTTTCTTGACAATCCGATGGCCAAAAGGCCACGCTACGCGAACGGACTTCTTGGTTGCTAATTTACCTAGTTCTAGACCGTGGGCACGACCATCCGAATCGTAAAATGCTTCTGTGTAACCCTTGTCTATACCAATCGAACGACGTTTAGCCGGGACATTGACTATTCCATGATTAACCAAGAAATGGATTTCAAAGCGTTGCAACTGAAGGTTGTAAATTAACCTAATCTGCCCGGTGATTTTTCGATTAGATATTACCAATATCCGATTACGCTTACCTCTACGCAAGCCAGCTAATTATACTTGGTAAGTATGTCTATAAATACGTTTACAGGAGTAACCACCAGGCTGTAGGATTCAGAGCGAACAATGCCTAAGCGTTGCATCATGGACTTTAATTGAGCTTCAACGACCTCGGACATCCCAATTACTGGGACTACCTGAGTTGATAAATTTTTAGTTCTGATTTTTTCTGGTGCTTAGACATTGTTTGACCAAAGGTCACGCAACGGGTACGACCTTACTGATATCATTATCTATGATATCCTAAAAAATCCCGTTTTATCCCACTTTTTGGCTATTTAATTGCGAGGCTAAAAAATTGCCGGATTTGACGAGATTATCACCATAGCACCTGTTTGTATGTCCCAGCACTATTACATTTCTCCCCGGTTTATCGATAAACTGGCGGTTCACATCACTAAAAACTTCCTTGATATACCCCATGTCCGTGTGCCTCTAATTCTGGGAATTCATGGACGGAAGGGGGAGGGTAAGTCCTTTCAGTGTGAGCTTGTGTTCGAGCGCATGGGCATTGAAGCGGTTCATATGTCTTCTGGTGAGCTAGAAAGCCCAGATGCTGGGGATCCAGCCCGTCTGATCCGCTTGCGCTACCGAGAAACCGCTGAAATGATCCGAGTCAAGGGTAAGATGTGTGTGCTGATGATCAATGACTTGGATGCTGGGGCGGGACGGTTCGATGAACGCACCCAATATACGGTAAATACCCAGCTGGTGCATGGTACTTTGATGAACATTGCTGATAATCCCACCAATGTCCAACTTCCAGGGAGTTATGACTCACAACCGATCCACCGAGTACCGATTATTGTCACTGGTAATGATTTTTCTACTCTCTATGCGCCCTTGACTCGGGATGGTCGGATGGCGAAATTCTACTGGCAGCCCAACCGAGAAGACCGGATTGGTATTGTTAGTGGTATCTTTCACGGAGATGGACTCTCTACCGGGGAGATTGAACAACTGATTGATACCTTCGACAATCAAGCGATTGATTTCTTCAGTGCTTTGCGATCGCGTATTTACGATGAACAAATCCGTAAGTTTATTTACGATATTGGTATAGACCGAGTTTCCTCTCGTGTAGTCAACAGTAACGAAGGACCGCCCAAATTTGAAACACCAAACTTTAGCATCTCCCGCTTAATTGAGTTTGGAGAACTGATTAAAGCTGAACAGCAACGGTTGGAACTCAGCGGACTAGCTAGGGAGTACAATCAAGTCCCCTCCCTGACGAGCCAAGCAACTAATACAAATACTAGAAATACTAATTATAATATCCCAACCCCTGACCAACCTCAAGCAAACCACAAGGCACCTGTATCCAATCCAGTCATCAGTGAGTCAACTAGCCCTAAAGTCACGAACGGGTTAAATCACTCTGAGACAAGACAGCACAACGGTAGCAAAATGCCATTAGATCTAGGATTAGATCTAGAAACCCAAAACCAGATTGGAGAGCTTTTGGCTCAAGGTTACCGCCTTACCCTAGAATACGGCAATGAGCGTCGGGTTAAGCATAATGCTTGGAAAAGTGGGAATCCATTACCAGAAAACAATGTATCGGAAGCGATCGCTGCTTTGACAGAACGCTTAGGGGAGCATAAGGGTGAGTATGTGCGCCTAATTGGTATCGACACCAAAGCCAAGCGGCGGGTTCTGGAAAAGATTATTCAACGCCCTTGAGATCTCTCCTGCTTGAAGATAGGGAGATGGGGAGATGGGGAGATGGGGGAGTGTGGGAAGTGTGGGAAGTGTGGGGAGATGGGGAGATGGGGAGATGGGGAGATGGGGAGATGGGGAGGTGGGGAGGTGTGGGAAGTGTGGGGAGATGGGGAGATGGGGAGATGGGGAGATGGGGAGTAAGATCAGTTTTCCCTCTTGCCGAGTCCCGA
>NZ_JAAHFV010000247.1:0-9921 GCF_010672755.1 Moorena sp. SIO1F2 | reverse complement strand
TCACAATAATTAGTTAGATAGGCTCTAATTAAGCGGTAAGGAATTTTACTTACCGCTTAATTAGAGCCTATCTAACTAATTATTGTGTAATTTATAGAAGCAACGCCTAATGATTAAACACTAGTCTATGTATCCAAGCCAATTTTTTTTCCTGAATACATTAAACTAGTGAGGAATTACGTACTGATAGGAGTGAAAACTATATCTATACTTTGGACGGGCATAAAGTTTGAGTTTGATTTAGCTATCAGCAAATACCATCACTGTTGACCGCTCAAAGCATAGTAAAGCATAGTGTTTTAATTGCTAAATTACCCTCTAATCAGATAATCAGAGAGTTACTACGTAATTCCTAATATTGATTCAGAATAGGTTAAGGCTATACCATTTAAGCGAGGTCTGTACTCGCTTTTTTACCTATCACTACCAAACTTATTCCAAGATAACAAATAGTGTTGGGAAAATGTCACTAGCAAAATTGCTGATTGATTGCGATCAAAATCAAATCTTTAACTTGTGAAGACATAGACGAAGATTTAACTAAGGTGAGATTACTAGGATGTAAGCATTTAGCTATCAGCTCTCAGCTCTCAGCTCTCAGTTCTCAGCTCTCAGCTTTTTAATAAAACAGGTAAGCATTGCTTTAATTTCTGTTAAGTTAGCTGACCGCTGACCACTGACCACTGACCACTGACCACTGACCGCTGAATGCTTACACTAGGACTTACGCAGCTGAAAGGAAAACCCGAAGCCAAACTCGAAGCCAAACTCGAAGCCAAACTCGAAGCCAAACCCTAATTTTAGGGTTCTAAGGCTTGCAGCCTCTAGATAAGATCTCAGCCTATACCTTGATGCTTACGATTAGCAAGCCTACCGATAAGAGCCTAGATCGCGTAATCTTAATGTAGCATTAAGTATTATATGTGGAGCAGATTTGGCGATCGCAAATCCTTGGGAAATTCTCAGTATTTATACTGAGATTGTGCCCCATATCCCTGCAATTTCATGGATCCCCTTGTCAAAAAAATAATAGATTGATTTAATAAAGTAATATTTCCTTAACAAAACTAAAAATATCTTAAGCAGAAGCTGATGATACAACAACTCGATCAGGGCAGGAGCGACGCTGCGACCTTAGAGCAACTGTTCAACCATGATATCAGCATCCAGACAACGCCTCACCAACCTGCTCCAAGTAAAACAGCTCTCTCAAAATATCTCCTGCTTTACCTTCAAGGAGGAAAGGATTTAGAGGGAGTGCCTTGGCAGAGAGGGGAAATGGGTGGGGCTATTCTTAGTGAAGATTTGTCTGTAATTAAGCACTTAGGTCCTGTGTTTCAGCCAGACCGGGATGACTACTGGCGAAGCTCTCGCCTTCTAGCAGGAAGCTTACGGTTGGTAAACGAAAATTCCCTGTATTTCTTTTACGGTGGATCTCCAGACCGTCCTAATTTGCTTCATGAGTATATTGGCTTCTGTAAGGGAATCATTAGGGATAATCACGAGATTGATTGGCAAGCTCCCCAACTGATCGAATTTCTTGATTGGGAGAAATACTACGATTACTCCGACCATCCATTGATGCCAGACCAACGTCACCGCCAGTTGCGGGATCCTTTCCCCATCTTTCACGAAGGCAAGTATTGGATGTTTCTATCTGCTGCTGCCAAGACAAATTCCCAACCCAAGAAAGGCTGTATTGGTCTAGCAGTAGCAGATCAACTCGAAGGACCCTATACACTCTTGCCACCAGCCCTGTTTCCTCATTTCATGACCGATGAAGGTGAGCAAGGTCTCTTTTACGAGTGTGAACGAAGCCACGTTTACTATAAAGGAGGAATGTGGCACATGTTCTTCTCTGTGATGAAGCAACATGTGGATCCCCGTTGGCTTGAGCAACTTGGTGATGACGCTGCCTCGATTACTGACTCCAGCCTGTACCATTTTGTCTCGCCACAGATCAACGGTCCCTATCAGCCAGCAGGGGTGGTACCGGTGGTGAAAGGATCCTCCGAGTCTAACTTGTATGCGATCAACTTCGAGCACAATAACCAACAAGAACTGATCGCTTATGGATTAAATTTAGGAATGGAAGAACTCGATGTTTCTGGTCAGTGGAAGGTCTTGTGGGACAACGATTATCCAGAAATTAAGAAAGTAAGTCCTTCTGGTCAACAGGGTGTTGCTGATCCCTCGTCACTATTATATGGACGTGAGGGATACTGTATTTGGGATGCAATTCTATTCAAGTTACCTGCCTAAGGTTAAGTAGGTTACCAGGTTAAAGGTTAGTGGACAGTTATCTTCTGAAGCTTTAACGTAAGCATATGCGCTACCTCACAGGCTAGAAGCCTGTGCCACGCACGCTACTTGAGGTGCAGTCAGCGGTCAGCGGTCAGCGGTCAGCTTATTTTATTCAAAAGCACCGATGACGCTACGCTGTTCGCTGATAGCTGCATGCTTACCCTTTAACTTTCAACCTTTAACTTTCAACCTTCACACTAATTCAATAGCTAATAGCTTACGGTTCCACAATCGAACCCATGAACAAAATTGCTCCAGTTTTATTGTCCCGAACAGTACAGAAAAAAGGACGGTTAACCACTAGATTGAATGGTTGATCTATACTAATGGAAGTAGTAACAATACCGATAGAAGTAGCAGCCGCTGCTTCTGTGCCTTCTTCATTAACTTCTACAAAGGTTTTGTGCTTGACTTGACTAATCGCTGCTGATTCAGAGGTCAGATTAGAAAAATCCGCCTTATCGGTAAACGCTACATCCATCCCCAAAGCTTTTAGGGAATCGTTGAGTTTAATATCGTATTCAAATTTAAAGCGGGGTAGCCGAATTGACCCATCCCGAGACCTAAACTCTTTCATCCATTGTAGCCAGTTTTCCGCTGTGAGTTGTTGTTGAAATTCTGCCAAGCTGCTCCCTTCACGGGGTAAGAAAACATACAAACTCAGCCGTTCTTTACCGTAGGGAATACTTACA
The DNA here is from genome assembly GCF_010672755.1 of Moorena sp. SIO1F2. Taxonomy (NCBI): domain Bacteria; kingdom Bacillati; phylum Cyanobacteriota; class Cyanophyceae; order Coleofasciculales; family Coleofasciculaceae; genus Moorena; species Moorena sp. SIO1F2. The sequence continues at coordinate 6,925 of NZ_JAAHFV010000247.1, read as the reverse complement.
GCTTGAAAGGCATCATTTTCATAGTACTTATACTTCCCATACTGATACATCATTGGGTGTTGCTTTTGGTTTGAATCAGAGATATAAAAAGCTTGATCAGACGTTTGACTTTTATCGAATTCTCTGGTCCAGCTGCCTTTGAAATAGATGGCATTGATTAAGAAGAGTAAATCATCCGCTTGAGTGCGTTCGACAATCGTTTTAATTTTGCCGTTTGTGTTATTTTTGACCCAACGGTTAATTTTTTTTGCAGCCTTGGCACTACTAAAATCAAGTTCTGTGACCTCTGCTTCGTAGAATTTCTGGTTGTTTTTAATAAATTTGGGGTTGATGTCAATGCCTTGGTTAGCCCACAGGGAGTTGGCAATGGACAGCTGAACATCAGGGTCAGCATTTTCCAAGCTAGCCTTTAAGGCGTTATTTCCCTGGTTGAGTTGATCTAGACTTAATCCCTCTAATTCTAGGACTTTTGCCATAGCCTCTTGAGTCTCGCCGCTGGCACCGTTGTAAGCCATGTCTAGGGCAATGGCGATGCTGGTGGGAGAGACAAAAATATTCTTGTTAGTGTCCTGCTTGAGAATTTCTGAGAATAGCTTGAAGCCAAATTTAGTATTAGCGTCTACAAGATTGGTATCCACCTCTAGATTTGGTTGCTGGTCAGCTGAAATTGATTCTTTCCTTGGTTCGGAGTTAGGCATAGGGTCAAGGGCATTGGTTTTTTCCGACACACACCCCAATATACCTGTAAGCAGGATGCTGACTGCCATAACAGTGGCTATACGACTAAGCATTTGATGGTTCATTTGATCGTCTCCGTTGCTAATACCCTGTTCTAATATGACCATTACAGGATAATTCGGTTCCTTTAGTTACGGTTTTTGCTACCGGGAATGGGTAATCGGTAATGGGGAATGACGATCTATAGCAGAAGTCAGAAGTCAGAAGTCAGAAGTCAGAAGTCAAACTCTTGCGCTTACTTAGGTTTGAGACTTTTGTAATGTCCGCGCCTGCCCTGGCGACTGCTATAATCCTGGTGTTTAACAGTCTAAATAACCTAATTTACACATAACCAACGTTATCCAAGAGTCATGATTTCATAAATTGTGAAGGTTTTAAGCGCTCCACACTTCTGGACTTTTCGGTATTTTTTTTGTCCCTTACATATCTGTAGTCTTTTAAGTTGGCTTTTCTGTTATCCATAGCCAGAAAGCGCTGCACAAAAGGCTAGTTGTATCATAGGTAATTATAGTCAAGTTTAGGCAAATATTACCATAAATTACTGATCGTCCAGATTTTTTGCCCTTGACAGCCACAATTTTTATGCTATTATAGTTAAATTTGATTAAAAACTATACTCCAGATTCTGCTGAGCAACAACCTAAATCAAATACAAAACCATACATTCAGCAAACCAGATCACAAACATCGCATATCTACAATGAAGTTGACGAATAACACACCCTGCCTCCACTAGTATCAGGCTAGTGGAGTTTTTTGCGCTTAGATCACTTGATGCTCAGATTGACTAGATCGACCAAAACAAGCAAGTTTATAAAAATTTATATGAAATCACACCAAAAATTGACATTAGGCCAACACCAAATCATACATGATTGGCCAATAATAATAATTGAGAACACAAAGAGAAAAGCACACCCCGTTAGTCTGGCCGCTAGCGGGGATTTTTTTTACCGGACCTACGGCCAGGAGCCAGACCATTTGACCAGTAAGGCTCAAAACTGGGTAAATTGATGATGGGCAGAATTTAAAAATTCTCTCTTCAAACACCGCCGGGCAGACGGTGTAAACTTTCCGAGGGTAAGTTCGTTGGAACCCCTATGAAGAAAGAATCCCCGTCCTTCAAGGACGGGGAGTGTCAAAGAAACATATTCCGAAACGTGTCCAGATAGCTGGCTGCAAGCATACCTGCCAGGAAGCCAAATAAATGTCCTTGCCAGGAGATCCCTGTTTCACCAGGAAATAAACCTCTGAGTGTAAAACCATAGAGACCACCGATAGCGCTAGAACCTATGACTAACAGGGGCTTACCTTCTAAATACCCCTGTGCGATCAGAAAAGCTACATACCCAAAAACTACACCGCTTGCGCCATAAGAGACAGTGTTAGGTGAACCAACTAGCCATTCAGCCAAACCACCAATCAAGACTATCGCCAAGGTCACGACCCAGAAATCATCGGTTCCTCGTAACAATACCCAACAGCCAAGGATCGCGAAGGGAATAGTGTTTCCGATTAAGTGTTTCCAGTCTTTGTGCAAGAAGGGTGAAAACAAAATACCAACTAGCCCGAGCCAGGTGCGGGGTTGGATACCAAATTTTTCGTTGAGTGCTCCCCCGCATAAGACTAAATTGACAAAACTTATCATCCAGGCGTAAAGAACCAAATCACCCACTGCCTGGAAGTTGTCACCCCAAGCATTTCGGAATTGATTAATCCAATCAAATATAGTTGTCATACTTCACCCGGTAGCCTGCACGCTCATATTTATGTTTACTACTATAATTTATATAGGGTTTCTCATAGTAATAAGGTACACATAATTTTTTCATTATTCCCTATTCCCTATTCCCTACTCCCTACTCCCTACTCCCTACTCCCTACTCCCTACTCCCATTAACCCAGGATTTTGTCCCTCACCTAATTAAGAATTGCTCTCTATATATATAATTGATCATGAGTGCCAATTCAAGGTTATCCCAAGGTAATTGGAGCATGAGTTTATATTCAGAGTTAATTTTTCCCCGATTTCTGGACTGGGTTATGTCTGACCCGGTCTTAACCAAGTATCGTCAAGAGGTTTTATCTCAGGTGTCTGGGCAAGTATTTGAAATTGGCTTTGGCACAGGATTAAATTTAAGTTATTACCCCAAGCACCTGCAAAAACTTACAACTATTGATGTTAATCCTGGGATGGATTCCGTAGCAAAAAAACGTATTGATGAATCGGAAATTAACGTTGATTTTAGGGTGCTGAATGGGGAAAATTTACCGATGGCTGACCATAGCTTTGATAGTGTAGTTAGCACCTGGACATTGTGCAGTATTACTAAGGTTAATCAGGCTATACAGGAAATTTATCGGGTGCTAAAACCAGGGGGAAAGTTCTTTTTTATTGAGCATGGCATGAGTGATGAGTCTAAGGTTCAGGTTTGGCAAAATCGCTTGACTCCTGTACAAAAGATTATCGGGGATGGCTGTCATCTAAATCGTAATATCAAGCAGCTGGTTGAAAAGCATTTCGAGATTCTGACATTAGAAGAGTTTTATGAACCAAAATTTCCTAAGATTCTGGGCTATATGTATAAGGGTGTGGCTCAGAAGTCTTGTTAGCATTAAGCGGTCAGCGGTCAGTGGTCAGTGGTCAGTGGTCAGTGGTCAGTGGTCAGCCGAATGCTTAAAATAAACTTCATTTGGGATAATTTAATAGTTCGAGATTTTACAGAATTAAAAGTCTGGGGAAAAGCCCATCATAAGCATATGCTGAACGCTGATAGCTGATAGCTGATAGCTGATAGCTGATAGCTGATAGCTTAAATAGGCACATTAGTTCCAACAGGAACTAAATTATTACCCTATTAACTATCTCGATTTAATGCTGAAATTACCGCCTGCTGGCTGACTATCTGATAAATTCCTTTGAGATACTGCATCACACGAGGGTCAGCTGCTCCTAGAGGAATTGTTCCTAAGACATCGAGGACGGTTCCACTATCTGTTGGTGGTGCAATTACCACGAGGGAAGAATCGAGGGGCTGATCGTATTGCCAAAATTGCTGAATATTGACTGAGGTTTCAGGATAGCCGATTGCTGATTCCCCCTCTTCCCTGTTTGGATCAGGGTTTTGATCACCGGAAGTGAGATTTGGAATTGACGATGGCTGCTCTGTGGTGGAAGTTTCCCCTGCTTGACCACTGCGTAATTTACGCAAGGCATCAAGGATTTGTTCTTTGGTGCTTCCCCGCAACTGGAACAAAACAAAGGGGTCTTCGCTGAAGCGATCGCCTAATTCATAGTATACTGCTGCGATATGCTTACAAGGATTTTTGGGATCGGGGCAATTGCACTGGGAACGAACGTCGGAGAGGGTGAAGGGAAATAAACTTAAACCATTGGCAGTAAAGACTTCTTCGATATTATGGGGCATTTCTCCTGCTAATAACTGAGCTGAGTAAATTGCTTTACTTGCTAGGGTTTGCACCACATAATTCCAGTCTTCCTCGGTAAAGGGTTCGATGGAAATGGTTAATTCATAGGGCTCCGGAGCAGTTCCTTGAACTTTGGCGACTACTTGTGGTCCTAGAAAGTCAATACTGAGAATATTGCCTTCTTTGGCATAGATACGTCCCCGTTCCAAACGCTTTTTGAAGCGATAGGAATTGAGTAAGTCATTCCAACGTTCTACCCACCATTCTTGGGTTTCGATTTCGTAGTTTGTCATTTATATAGCAAAGAAAACAGGGAGTAGGGAGTAGGGAGTAGGGAGTAGGGAGTAGGCAACAAATGCTTATATTAGCACTATAGCTGTTTCTAGTCTAATCAGGTAAGCACTATTTTTTCGCTCTTCCCTGTTCCGAAGTCCCTGCTCCGAACGCGCCCCGCGTTCGGAGCAGGGAGCAGACCGATTTTTGGCAACTTTACACAAGTTAATACAGCGATGCAGCTTCGGAACAGGGGGTTTCCCCCACTCGCGCTTTGCATCAAGAAGTGAGGTTTATTTTTGTCCAGGTACATATTTATGGTTTTTTAGGGAACAGGGAACAGGGAATAGGGAACAGGGAAGAGAAAAAAATCCTGTGTACCTGATAGCTATTAAAAACGCTTTAAATGTGATATAATTATAATGTTAATTAAGTCCGTCAATAGTATCTAAATGAAAACAATTTCCAAAAGTATACTGAAAAGCAAACTGCTGGAGTTATTGCAGCTTGTAGAGTCAGAAGGGGAAGAAATTGTAGTCACTGATCGGGGCAAACCAGTGGTGAGAATTTCTAAATACGGTAATTTATCCTCAACAGAACAGTTATTTGGAAAAATGCGCGGTAAAGTCAAGTATTTTGATGATTTAACAACTCCTACAATAGAAGAATGGGGAGAAGTGTGAAAATTGTTCTCGATACTTGCGCTTTGATTTGGTGGAGTCTAGATCCAGATAAGCTTTCTCAATCGGCGAAAGACGTTTGCTAAACGCTATAACTGTGTGGAAGATAAATAATTTGGTCTTGATATTCGTTTTCAAAAGATGCCTCAGCTAGAAAAACCAGCTCATCAATATTTTATACCATACTTAACTTGGTGTTGAGAATAAAGATTCCTGGTATGTGATTCCCTTCTGTAATATAATCAGCTAAATGGGTAGGCATAGATTTACGATTATTTGTTACCAGCACAAAACCATACTCGTCACACCATTTCAGAATTTGGGGGTCTAACGTTCCTCTTGCAGGAGTATTCGGTTCACCAACAATCCACATCACCAAATCAGGAGAATTCCGGGTCAATTGGATTTTGTAAGCAGGATTGACATTTTCATCCAATAGATAGTTGAGAGTCATCAGCTTTTTTGATTACTTTTCGTTCTGCTCTCAACTTCCGCAATCGCAGGGCAGAGGTCGAGGGGTTAATTTGCTGTGCTTTCAGTTGCTGGTGACTCCACTCTAACCAGTCAGCAACATATTGGCTGACCATTTCTTTATTGTGTAGATAATAAAGAATAGTAGCATAAACCTGTTCTAGATTTAGGGATGGATAGGTTTCGGCAATTTCTTCAGGAGTGCGGGCACGATGGATATAATCATAGAGAATAGTTTCTATTCCTATTCTTGTGCCTTTTATACGAATATCGTCCACACTGAGGAAGTCAAAATAGTCTTCTAGTTGCATTTTTTTATAGCAAAGGGAACAGGGAGTAGGGAGTAGGGAGTAGGGAGCAGGCAAGAGGTAAAAAATCCTGTATACCTGATAGCTATGAAACACCATTTATTAATTTTATCATACTTTGATGATGTTGGAGTACAGGCTTACTGAACCACCAGTATTGGATTCCCGATTCCCAATTCTCTATTCTAAATTCTCTATTCTAAATTCTCTATTCTAAATTCTCTATATATTCCAAAACAAAAAAAAATAGCCGCAGAAATACTATCCACGGCTATTTCAATCACCTATGTCAGAAGTTTCCAAACCAATCCGGATGTGATCCGATGGGATTGGCCAAGGGGGGGAAACCCCCCCAGAAATTTAAGGTGTTATGGCAACAACAAGTACTTGGTCATGATAGTAATGAATTCCCCTGGAACCTCAGTGGGCTGCAGAGGACTCCACTCGGAAATTTCCGCATAGCGCAGACCATAAAGGGCGTACATCGTGTTGAGTACTGCTTTACGAGAACCCTTCAAGATGTGCTTAACGGGTTGTTTGTTGGAGTTTGGAGTAAATTCTGACATAGGTCAAAGATTCAATTTGTTGACAAGTATTATTGTAATGATTATACAAATATTTGTCAAGGGTTTTTAAAGGTTTTTTTTTGAGTATTTTAAAGTTAATAAAAAAAGCAATACTATAACGTTATCGTTAGCTTTTAAATAAAAAAATGCCCTAAAATAGACTTACATTGCTATCAATATTTATCCATACTTAAATCCATCAATACCTACAAATTGTCTTTGTAAATAAATGTAAAAAACTAAATTAATACTTGCATTTTTTACAGGATTTATCTATACTATAGATATTGAGACTGAGACTAATAACCGCGCTGGTTCAAACCATTAACCGACGCCAGCGCGGTTTTCCTCCCACCTAAATAGGAGTTACTTCCATGATGGCAAAAATATCACAATTATCAATACAGCGGTTTGCAATTGCTGTTAGGTACAACGTCTGGGCTTTTAGGGAGCAGGGAGT
>NZ_JAAHFV010000246.1:0-9922 GCF_010672755.1 Moorena sp. SIO1F2 | reverse complement strand
CAGAAGTCAGAAGTCAGAAGTCAGAAGTCAGAAGTCAGAAGTCAGAAGTCAGAAGTCAAACTCTTGCGCTTACTTAGGTTTGAGACTTTTGTCATGTCCGCGCCTGCCCTGGCGACTGCTATATCAAGTCCGGTTAATCATGTCTAAAATGCTTGATCCTATGCCTGTGAATTTTGAATTTTGAATTGCTAATTGCTAATTGCTTATGGTTAGTTAATTTTCAAGGTTCAATTTACTATCAACCAAGAAGGATAAGTATTAAATCGGACATGAGCTGAGATAATTATCTGCAATTAAGTTAAATAACATCATGAAGACACAAATTGCCGCTACAGGATTAGTCTTTTTCTCTTTAATGTTGCCCCTGAGGGCAAATGCTGTCGAGTTGTTTAGCAAGATGTATATCTTTGGAGACAGCCTCTCTGATCAAGGCAATCTGTTTAATGCCACCGTAGAGCAAATTCCCCTCAGTCCACCCTATTTTGAGGGACGTTTTTCCAATGGGCCCAACTGGGTGGATTATCTTGCAGGGGATTTGGAATTAAACCCTACTCTGTTTACCACTCTTGGCTCAGGTGCTATCCCTACTGAAGGCATTAACTTCGCTTTTGGTGGTTCTACTACAGGCTCTGAACAAACTGCCCCTGTTCCCTTCTCTGGATTGGAAGTTTTACCAGGATTGCAACCGCAGATTGATGCGTTTACTCTTCCCCTAATACAAGCCGGTCAGTCTGCTGACCCAGATGCTCTGTATATAGTGTGGGCTGGTGCTAATGATTATCTACCCAACCAAGGCACTTTTGAACCATTTACAGACACTGACACCACCCTGGCAAATTTGTCAGATGCACTCCAAGACCTGACTGATGTTGGGGCTAAGACTATTATGGTCGTTAACTTGCCAGATTTGGGCAATACGCCCATTGCTCTGGGAGTTGATGGACGTGTTCCTGGTACTACCGATGCCCTCAACACCTTGATAGAAGACCATAATTCTGGTTTGTCTGAACTACTGGATCAATTCAGTCAGACTGCCGACTCAGATGTCAATATCATCCCGGTTGATGTTAATTCTATATTTAAGGAAATTCTGGCTCAGCCGAAGGAATTTGGTTTCACCAATGTCACTACTCCTTGTCTGAATATACCAGCACAATTTGTATGTGAGAATCCCGAAGAGTTTTTATTCTGGGATTTACAACATCCAACCACTGGTGTTTATCGAATCATTGCGGATTTAGCCCTATCAGCATTGAACGATCCACACCCAGATAATAACCATCCACACCCAGCTAATAACCATCCACACCCAACTAATGTTCCTGAACCAGCAATGGCTTTAGGTCTATTTGCTTTGGGGGCTTTAGGAATAGGTTCTAAGAGAATAGGGAAGAGGGGATCGGGAATTTAGAATTTAGAATTTAGAATGCGCGAATCGGGAATCGGGAATCGGGAATCGGGAATCGGGAATTGGGAATCGGGAATCGGGAGTCGGGAGTCGGGAATCGGTAAAAATCCTGGTAGTGCTATACAATTCCTGACTTTAGCTCCCGAAACCTTGACCAGACCAACGCCTAAATCACTACATCTTTACCACTATCATCAAAAAATACTAGGAGTTTTTTCCTACTATTACCTGTTCCGAAGCTCCCTCTAGATACCGTTTTCAATTAGATCATGAAACCCAATTCTGAGTTATCATAACATCAAAAAATCCTAGGTTTTCTTTCCTACTATTCCCGACTCCCGATTCCCGACTCCCGTTCCCCTCCTGGGAGGGGTTAGGGGTGGGTTCCGATTCCCGACTCCCGACTCCCGACTCCCTACTCCCGACTCCCTACTCCCTACTCCCTCTTCCCAACAATGACTAACAATTACAACCAACTGTTCAAAACCATAGAAGAGTTAGTTATGCACCATTCCCCTAGTGGTGCGGAAGGGGAAATTGACCAATTGTTACTGCATCGGTTTCAAGCTTTAGGGGTGGAAACTTGGCAGGATCGGGCGGGAAATGTAATTGCTAAAATCCCTGGTAAGGATGCTGGTGCCAGTCCCATTGCGATTACTGCTCATAAAGATGAAATTGGTGCGATTGTTAAACGGATTGGTGACGCAGGACGGGTGGAAGTGCGCCGGTTGGGGGGTTCTTTTCCTTGGGTTTATGGTGAGGGTGTGGTGGAGCTGTTGGGGGATAACTATACCATTAGCGGTATTCTCTCCTTTGGCTCACGTCATGTTTCCCATGAATCTCCCCAAAAAGCGTTGCAGGATGATGCTCCTCTACGTTGGCAAGATGCCTGGATTGAAACTAAATGTAGTGCTACAGAATTGGCAGAGGCTGGGGTGCGTCCAGGCACTCGTATGGTGGTTGGTAAACATCGTAAGAGACCTGTGCGCCTTAAGGATTATATTGCTAGCTATACCCTGGATAATAAGGCATCCGTGGCGATTTTGCTAAGCTTAGCCCAACGGTTGAAAACTCCAGCAGTTGATACCTATTTGGTGGCATCAGCAAAGGAGGAAGTCGGGGCAATTGGGGCTTTGTATTTTACCCAAAATCAATCTCTAGATGCGTTGATTGCTCTGGAAATTTGTCCGTTGTCTGCGGAGTATCCCATCGAAGATGGACCAGCACCAGTGTTGCTCTCTCAAGATAATTATGGCATGTACGATGAAGGGTTAAATCGGGAATTGCAACAAGCGGCAGAAAGTTGTGAGGTACCGATTCAGTTGGCGGTTATTGATGGTTTTGGCTCTGATGCTTCGATCGCCATGAAGTTTGGTCATGTTGCTCGTGCTGCTTGCTTGAGTTTTCCTACTCAAAATACCCATGGTTATGAAATTGCTCATTTGGGTGCGATCGCAAATTGTATCGAGATTCTTGAGACTTATAGTTCATTAAGAATTAAGAATTGAGAATTAAGAATTGAGAATTAAGAATTGAGAATTGAATTCACCATTATGCCTTCACCATTATGCCTTCACCATTCACCATTCTTCCTTCTTCATTCTTCCTTCTTCATTCTTCCTTCTTCATTCTTCCTTCTTCATTCTTCCTTCTTCCTTCTTCCTTCTTCATTCTTCCTTCTTCCTTCTTCATTCTTCATTCTTCATTCTTCATTCTTCATTCTTCATTCTTCCTTCTTCCTTCTTCATTCTTCCTTCTTCATTCTTCCTTCTTCCTTCCCTGGGAGCCTTATAAATTACCTTCCGTTCGGCTTTCTTCGCCACCACCAGACAATAATGCCTACAGGAGTTGCTAAGATAACTCCTACTAGGAGATGAAATACTATATCTAGGAAACTGTAGCCGACATAACTGGGAAGATTAGCGTCTTTGGAAACTGATAAAATTTTCTCGGTAGCATCAGAGGCAACTTGGGACGAAATACCGCTGACGGCTAAACCGGTACCGACTACGGTAACTACTAGTTCTAATTTTTGTTCCCGTTTTTGGGCAGCAGCTTCATTAGCTTGTAAGGTTTCCTGTAAAATGCGATCGCTTTCTGCTTGCTTAACCTCGATCATGCCCCGAATCGTGGCAGTCATCTGCTCAAATAAATGTTGAGTAGGTCTAAGGTAGTTGAGGTCTACTTCAATCTGAGTTTGAAATTGCTTGCAGGTGCGGTCAAGGAAGGTTTGTAGAAATGCCAGGTCATCATTGGGCAAACTCAATGCTTTAATGTTCTCTAACCTGGACCTATAGTTCTCGATGTTCGTAGTAATTGTAATTCTGTGGTCTTCCATGTCCCGGAGGTATTTAGCATAGTGAAATGCCCGTTGGGGTATTTCCTTGAGCCACTGGTTGAGTTCCTCTAGGGTTTCTTCAGGGGGTTGAATTAACTCATTAACCTTTTGCTCTAATTCCCTATAGAGTTCCAAGGCTTTATCATGACAGTGGCGAGATTGAGAATAAGCGTAAAGTATTTTACTGCGACAACCGAGCAAATTGAGCAAGGAGTGATAAGCCTCGACGGTTTTGCTCAAGGTTTCAGGATGAGAGTCTAACCACACCAAAATGTGACAGCGTTCCCTGGGCTTCTGTTTGTCGTTATCGTATTCAAAAATAGGACTACCGAAGAGTTGACCAGTTGCTGATGGTTGGAGATAGTCTGCTGTTTCCTTGACTAACGCTGCAACACAGTGATTAGCAAAGTCTTGATAGGCGGATTCTTCGACATTAACTGGTTTAGTAAATAGCAGTAGGGTCTGTCCGATGGAGGCTTGGATTTGGTCAGTGGGATTTAGCTGACTTAGCTGGGCTAACTCTACAGTTTCACGGTAACGTAGGGTCAGGTCAAGGGCATAGGTATCGTGAATGCGCAGGGGAGAAATTTCTCCCATCAGGCGCAGACCATTTTTATCTGAGTCACTGTGAAAACGCAGCTGACGGGCTTGATTTGATTGGGGGTCTTTCCTCACCAATTCCAGCCAATCATCTAGATAGGGTTTCTCCTCTGCTGTTGCTTCTTGGTCTTCATTGCTGGGATTGTAGTGGTACTGAGATTCTTTGGGATCGTAAGTGTAGCAGCGGAGTTGTTTTTTCAGAGATTTGAGGAGTTGGATGTTCCGCTGTTCCCCAAGGGCAACACATTGTTCCCACAGTTGGTTAGCATTGTCCATCACCTGTTGCTTGCCTTTGCTAATGTCTTGGCGAAGCTGAAAGGCGTAGAGGGTGAGGCTAGGATTTTGTGCTTTCCAAGCTGTGGGTGTCTGGTTCATTTGTTAGAGTCTGATGGTTTTTGCTCCTTAGTAGTTTCGGGGGAACTTTCCCGCATGTGGTTTTTTAGGAGTGGTTTGTAGTCTTCGGGTTTAGGTTTGGGATTGGATTCAGCTGGACCCTTTTGTTTTCCAAGAAGTGTTGAATCAAACATGCTATCTAGTTTATCATTTAAAGCACTAAGAATTTTAGGGTGTTTTTTGCACCAAGCATAGATGGCATCTGAGAGGGATGCAACATCTTCTGGAAACTTGTCTATTTGTTGATATAAATCAATCCTATTCTCAGGTAAAAAAACCGAAGGTTGGTCTTTGATTAGCTCAATAAAACCTTCGATGTTTTGTTCTGGTGTCAGTGACATAATAAAAATTAATAGATAAATATAGAATAAGGTTTATTTACCGATCGCACAAAAAGCAGCCCAGTAATAAGGTGATTGAAAAGGTTGTTCTTTCGGCTTCATGTTCCTGAACCAACGGAACAAGGCAAATTCCTGAGTACCAGTCAGAGAAAGATGCTTTGTCCACTCTTCTAATTCTTCTTTTGTAACATCCCGCAGCCAGGTTTGAGCTTGGTTGAGGGCAATGGCAACTGCACCGGTTTCTCTGGTAGGAAACTGACTTAGGTTTTGATAAAATTTAATCATTAAGAAGGCAGTGGGAAACTCATTTACTGTCCAAAGGCTGCTGACAACGCTGGGACTACCGGCGTAGAGGAAACCACTGGGCAAACTAATGTATTCATCGCTGCTGTACTCATCAGAAGTACTACCGAAAACTTTAGTAATGCCTGTTTCACAAGCAGAGAGGCTAACAAGGCGGCATTGATTGAGACTCAGTCCAAAGATTTCCGGTACGGTGAGCTGTCCATCTTCTGGACTGTCATCTTTGGCGAGAATCAGTGCTGATTCTAGGGGTGATTCTAGATTAAACTCACCATGACAAGAAAAATGATGACAGTGGGATAGGGGCATTTCTTGACTGGTCTTAACAGCAGCTTCGGTTGCATCCTGCTTGGCTAAGACTTGGCAAGAGTCGAATAACGGAAGAATGTTCTCAACTTCTAAGTCAGCGTAGTATAGGTCGTCAGTGGGGTTTTGGATAGCAAAGAGCTTAGTGAAATGGGGACGCTCTTGGTTTTGACTCAGTTGCAGTAATTGGCAACTGGGAGCATATCGAACTCCTTTGGGGAACAAGTCAAGTAAGTAAGTATTGTTAGTGTGGGCATTTTTCTCACTGTTGTTTGCCTGTTGCTCCCTATTCTTAATGGGCAATGCATGAAGGGGGAACAAATGTAAGAAGCGATGGGGGATAAGAATCAACTGGTCGCACTTTTGGGGGAGTTCAGCGAGAATTTCCTCAAGATGCAGAATCTGGGCTAGTCGTCTGAGTAGCTGATCTAGGTTAGTTTCCCACTGGTCTTTTTTCTGGTAGTAAGTAATCAAATATTCTTTAGTCAAATCAAATAGGGATTTGCGGTCTTCAGAAGAAAATTGCCTAACCTGTGGGTGCTGATTCTGACTGGTGATGATAAAGGTGAGAATCTGATTGTCTGTGATATACCACTGAATAATAGCAGTGTGGTCATCAATCAGCGTTTGGATATCACTAAAGGGAATCGGTTCAACCTGTTGGGTGAATTGAAAACTAAGATCTAGTTGGTTGATTTCCTTGAGTAAGTTATCCTGCTGCTGTTTTAAGCCCTTTAACCTTTGCTGGTTTGTCTTGATAGTTTCGTGGTATTTCTCCTCTGACTCCCGATTTCTAGTTACTATCTCTAACTCTCGCTGTATTACTGGGATTTCCCGTCGGAGTTGGTCTAGTTGCTGGCAGTGAGCTTGGTGAACCTCTGGGTTGGGGTAGCGATCGCGTTTAGGATAGAGGTTTTTGTTAGCTAGGAGTTCTACTAGGTTTCTGCCTTTGCTACGTTCAACATATTCAATTGCTTCGGTGGGTTTGTTGAGTTCCAGGCATACTTCTACCATGCTGCTGTAGAGTTTATTCCATTCTTCAGCTAGTTTTTGTTTATCTGCTTCGATGCCAGAACCAGATGCTATTTCGCTGCGCAGAGATTCTACTGTTTCAATAGCCTCAGCAAAGGTATGATAAGCATTGGTTAACTGTTGGGCATCTTGGTAGGCAAGCCCAAGGTTAAATAAGGTTTCGGCATGGTTTTGGGGAAAAGCCTCACGGGTGCGCACTTGCAAAGCGTTTTGGAAAGCATTGATGGCTGCTTCGAGGTTGTCTGCCTTCTCTCCCGTGATTCTGTCACTGTAGGCAATTGCCAGATTATTTTGAGTCATTGCCCAATCAACAGGAAAAGCCTCACGGGTGAGTACTTGCAAAGCAGCTTGGTAAGCTGTGATGGCGGCTTCAAGATTGTCGGCCTTCTGACCCCTGATTCTGTATAAGTAGGCATTTCCCAGATTATTTTGAGTGGTTGCCCACTCTTGGGGAAAAGCCTCACGGGTGCGCACTTCCAAAGCCCCTTGGAAAGCTTTGATTGCCTGTTCGAGGTTGTCTGCCTTCTGACCCCTGATTCTGTATAAGTAGGCATTTCCCAGATTATTTTGAGTGGTTGCCCACTCTTGGGGAAAAGCCTCACGGGTGAGTACTTGCAAAGCTCCTTGGTAAGCTGTGATGGCGGCTTCGAGGTTATCTGCCTTCTCACCCCTGATTCTTTGACAGTAGGTAGAAGCCAGATTATTTTGAGTGGTTGCCCACTCTTGGGGAAAAGCCTCACGGGTGTACACTTGCAAAGCAGCTTGGTAAGCATTGATGGCGGCTTCGAGGTTGTCTGCCTTCTCACCCCTGATTCTGTCACTGTAGGCAGAACCCAGATTATTGTGAGTCATTGCCCACTCTTGGGGAAAAGCCTCACGGGTGTACACTTGCAAAGCAGCTTGGTAAGCATTGATGGCGGCTTCGAGGTTGTCTGCCTTCTCACCCCTGATTCTGTATAAGTAGACATTCCCCAGATTATTTTGAGTCATTGCCCAATCAACAGGAAAAGCCTCACGGGTATACACTTGCAAAGCAGCTTGGTAAGCCTTGATGGCGGCTTCGAGGTTGTCTGCCTTCTCTCCCTTGATTCTGTTAGTGTAGGCATTCCCCAAATTATTTTGAGTCTGTGCCCAATCTTGGGGAAAAGCCTTACGGGTGCGCACTTGCAAAGCCCCTTGGAAAGCTTTGATGGCGGCTTCGAGGTTGTCTGCCTTCTCTCCCCTGATTCTCTGACAGTAGGCACTTGCCAGATTATTTTGAGTCATTGCCCAATCAACAGGAAAAGCCTTACGGGTAAAAACAGTGCCAACCACCTCATAGCCAGTCATGGCAATCTCTAAGTTAGTCGCCCTACTGCCTAGGGGAAACTCCTGAATCCGATTACTGAAATTGACAATATCTATGGCAATCCTTCGGGCTAGTTCTGGTTCTACTTCTGCCAGTTTCGCCGTTGCCCAGTCTCGCAACAGCACTGCCAAGTTATCATCTAGCTGATCTAGGTTTGTTTGCAGTAGGGGATAAACCACTTGCGGGTTACCGTTGCTTTTTTTAGTTGCCCGCAATACCTCCATCAGGAAGTTAAGTTGTGAGTTTGCAGTCGGCAATTGGGAAAAGGTAAAACTTGTTGATGACAATCCCAGGCCCTCAGCTAGCTGAGTGGCAACACTGGTTAAATATTCAGCAGCATCTTTATCTCCCTCCTGTGCCAACGACTCCGCCACCTGTTGCATCACCTGCACCAACTCCTCATCTACCAAATCCTGGTGGGAGTTCAAAACCTCTACTTCCTCGCCACTGGGACAATTCAGCAGGTCTTGAATCAGACTCACATAGGCTTGGAGGCGCTTTTCATCCATAGTGCAAAGCAGGTGTTAACCAATAGCTGCTGGAATCAATTATTATTATATTATAGCAGTTTTTAATTAGGTGAGGTACAGAGTTTCTGGTTTTAGGGAACAGGGAACAGGGAGCAGGGAACAGGGAATCTGGAATCTGGAATCTGGAATCGGGAATCGGGATCATTCTTCTGTCAAACTGAGGTCAAACCTTGATTTTTCGTAGGCTGAAATGAGGCAAATTGGTTCGATTATCCCAAAGTGACAGAACAGGGATAGCACTACCCATTAAAGTTAGGATATTGATAAAAGCACCAAAAGCTGTTGTAGTCAAAGTTCCCTGTTCCTTCCGACTTTTGCAAGAAGTCTAGTTTAGCTCTGATTCAGCACTGTCAATAGTTCGACGAATCCGTCGTTTGCGCTCACTTTTACGCACACCCCCTGCCATTTCGTATTCAAAGCTGTTTTTGCCATACTTAACAGCAACTGCCAATAGCATTTTCTCACTGATGTCTGTCAATACCTCTTCTGCTTCTAAAAGATTATTATAAGCCCCATCAATAGTTGACAGCATAGTGTTGTAATTTTCTAACTTTTCTCGCACAGATTGGATAGAAGCTTCCAACTGCTGAATTGTCATTCCATTGCCTAAATCCAGCCTAGCATTAATAGATTTAAGACTAGCAAGTCGCCGTTCTGCATTCATCAATTTTCTTGAACTTCGCTTGAGTCGAGCCATATATTATCTTGCAATAGTTAACATCACATCAACTATATTGCCCCAAAAAAACTAGCAATGTAATCAGAAAAATCCTCATAAAAACTGGAAGTACTTGATAGAATTTTTTTGAGGCGTTCAGTGAATTTATTGATATAGCGCTATGGGCAAGGGCATCGGGCATCGGGCATCGGGCATCGGGCATCGGGCATCGGGCATCGGGAAAACAATCCCTTGTAAGCTACTCCCTACTCCCTACTCCCTACTCCCTACTCCCTACTCCCTTTGCTATAGCACTGATAAAACCGCCAACTGTACTGGCATGTGAGAAAATGGTACTCGTTAAGAACAAATCCGTACCTTTTTTTAATACACAAGTACTAGTGCATTATCAACAAGTACTATTTACTGATAAAAAAGTACTGATATGTGATAAACTAGTACATTTTAACGAAAAACTAGTACTTGTTTGTTATACACCAGTACTAGTTAACGAAAACGAGTACTGTTATATGATAAACTAGTACTCGTTTGTTATACATGGGTACCCGTTTGTTATACACCAGTACTAGTTAGCCGTTAATGGGTACTGTTATATGATAAACTAGTACTAGTTTTTCGTTAAAATGTACTAGTTTATCACATAA
>NZ_JAAHFV010000245.1:0-9989 GCF_010672755.1 Moorena sp. SIO1F2 | reverse complement strand
TAACCTCCGTATGGATAAATAGGGATAGATATAAATAGGGAGATTATGAGTGAAAGATTAAGGTTAGTGTTGGCAATATCTAAACGCGAGGCCAGCTCTAAATATAGATAGGATTTAGTTGATTACCTAGGTAAAGAAAACTATTATAGCATAACTTATAATTATTATTTTAATAATAACTCTTGTTGAAAAAATATTTTCTTGATGCTGTTTTAATCAAGTATTAGTACCTGTTACCTGTTCACGACAACTGCAGCTAAATCTATTGTGTTATTAAATAACTTTTGTTCTATTTTAAATCGTCAAAAAAAAAATAAGACCCCCTTCTGTCTTGATGAATAGCAAACTACTAGTCAAGTATAACCTGCTGACTTAGAGTTGGCAAAGGGTAACAGATTGGTGTCAGTGCTATTATGTGGGTATTAAGAATTAAGTATGACTAATAACTTATAGCAGCAGTTGCTCAGATAGGGAACTTTCCAGCTACGAGTATCCTCTAAGTAGAACAAACCGATAACGGCTCTTTAACAATGTTGCTCTACCAGGCTAATCTATGTGTTCACCAATTGTCAGTTGTCAATTGTTATCAAATCCCAACCACAATCAGAGACGTCATAGTAGTGAGTGCGCTTTACCTATAGCTTGCCGATGAAGGGATGAAACCCTAGACCAGATCAAGCTCACCAATAACCAATAACCAATTACAAATGACAGGCCAAAGAAAGCGTCAACGAAGCCTAAACAACCCTAAACACATTGGTGAGGTGGCTTGAGTCACAACATATTCCGGATTTTATGCACAATTTAGTGTGTCTTTATCTAGCAAGAGTCAATATGTTTATGATCAATACAGTTAACCTAGGGAAAAAAAGACCCCAAGAGATATTAAGCGAAATTGCTAAGAATCACAGTATTACACCACGATTGACTAGACCAGTTGTGGGTGTAAGCTTACTGGTGGTTTCCGCTATTACCCTACCTACACCTACCCTAGCTCAAATTCCTTCAATCAAGGTACCAGCTTCAACATCCCCGAGCCAGGTACCAGCTCCACCATCCCCGAGCGAGGCACCAGCTCCACCATCCATTGCTGACTTCATTAAGGTGAATCAGAGTAACACGGTATCAGCAGCCACACCCCCTGTGCGTAACTCTTTACCACCAGACAGAGCTTATACCCTTGATGCTGGAGATGTTCTTACCCTGAATATCTTTGATGTTGATGAATACAGTGGTCAGTATCAAGTACTGGTGAACGGTTCCCTTAACTTACCCTTGATTGGTAGTGTATTTGTAAGGGGAAAAACTCTCGATCAAGCTAGCGAACTCGTCACCAGTGCCTTTTCAGTTTACATCAAACGCCCAGTAGTTTCCTTGAGTCTGGTGAAACCCCGTCCTTTAAAAATTTCCGTGGCTGGGGAAGTGAGTCGCCCTGGAGCCTACACCATGGGTCTGAATGAAGGACAGCAATTTCCCTCCCTGACTCAAGCGATTAATTTGGCTGGGGGGGCTACCCTAACAGCAGACGTTAAGCAAGTAGAACTTCGGCGTCTTGAAGGCTCTGGGCAGCGCAATACTTATTATATCAATCTCCAGCAATTGATTAATAGAAGTGATATCAGGCAGGATGTTACCTTGCGGGATGGGGATGAAATCTTGCTCCGAACTACTACTGCTATCAACCCAGAGCAAACCCGTCTATTGTCCAATGCCAGTTTTGCAGCTAATGCCAGCCGTCCCATTCAAGTGGCTGTGGTAGGGGAAGTGGTTAACCCAGGAGCTTATGTGGTCAAGGGAGAAACTCTGGGTAATAATAACATTAACATCGGTAGTGCTGATATCCGTAGCACCAATGCACCACCAACTGTAACCCAAGCGATCGCGATCGCTGGAGGCATTACCCAAGACGCTAATGTTCGCCAGGTTAAAGTGCGACGTTTGACCCAAGGGGGTACACAACAAGAAATTGCCTTGGATTTTTGGCAATTGTTGCGACAGGGTGACCTAACTCAGGATATCCTCTTAAAGGAGGGAGATACAATTCTTGTCACCAAAGCTGACGAAATTGCTCCAGAGGTAGCATTGGCATTAGCAGATTCCAACCTTTCTGCTGCTGCTATCCCGGTCAATGTGGTTGGTCAAGTTAAACAACCTGGTAATATCGAAGTCAAGCCCAATGCTCCTTTGAATGAAGCCTTGCTTGCCGCTGGGGGATTTGATGACGTTCGTGCTGAAAAGGGTTCTGTTGAATTAGTTCGCCTGAATCGCAATGGCACAGTTGAAAAAAGAGAAATTGAAATCGATTTTACTGCTCCAGTTAACGAGGAAACTAATCCGACCTTGCAGCCTAATGATGTGATTATTGTTAAACGGGATGGTGCAGCAACAACTGCGGACAATGTCGAAAGGATTTCGAGACCTGCTAGTGGTATTTTCTCCCTAATTGAATTACCAATTAGATTATTTAATCTTCTATTCTAGTTTAGCTGTCAGCGATCAGTATTAAGCATTCAGCAAATAAGCTGAATGCTTAGTGCTTACCAATTTTAATACTGAGTTTAGAGATAAGTCTGATGAAATGGAGAGTCATTCTGGAGCCTGATCTAGTTAACGGAGACTGGGCAGCTTGGTGCCCCGAACTTCCTGGTTGTACTTCCTGTGGTGAAACTAAAGTAGAAGCAATAGAAAATATTCGTGAGGCTATTGAGCTCTACCTTGAACCTGCCCCCCTTGAGCTGCCGGAAGGTTAATGGACAGTAGGTAAAAGTATCACAAAGGTTGCCAAAGCCTCAAGTAATTTGCTATAATTTAACTATGATATTAGTGCCACGACCTTGTCTTAATTAAAATTTCCCGAAAACCAAGGGTTTTGTAGTGACATTGGATCTGGTTCTAGAAATTTAACGGCGCACAGTGAGGCGAGCAATCCCTCGCCTCACTGTGCTTTGGGAGATACCCCCTGGCTGAGCAATCAGCTTGCATTGGCGGGCTAAAGTTTATCTTGGTAGACTTTGGTAGCTAAAAAGTATCGGTTCTGTGACTTGCGAGGTTAGTATTTAATAATATCTATTTTAACCAGAGGCTCTAGTAGCTAGAGCCTCTGGCCCCGTTTTAACAATCGATCAGTTCTGGTGTCTGGTTCAGAATTTGACTACGGATAGAAATAAAGTCCTGATAAGCGGGTGATTCTAAGGCTTCTGGACGAAATATAGCGGTTTTGTGGCAGTTTTGAAAGGCTAACTTGATCCCAAAATAACGTTCGACTGCACCACGAATCGCATCCCCACCGATCATCCGCAATAGCTGGGCTCGATCTTGCTCAGTTGGTGGTGGGACCGAATGCTCTACCCATTCCGCTTCACCCTGTGCCAATCGCTTGGCCAGGTCTTCCACAATTCCAAAGGCATAAGGTAACGATTGCCTGATGCTCTCAATAAAAGCTTCTTGATTAACCTCACCCTCCTGTGCTTGCTTCAAAAGCTCTGGAGTAATGTTCAGTGACATTGGCTTTTCCTTTATATCCCTAATAAACAAAATAGTTATCAGAGGTTTACACTTAGTTGGCTGAACCTCCCAGGGAACAGTCTATCGTGATAATGATTTTTATTGTTCATAATAATCATTTTTAGTAAAGAAATATTACGATGCAGACGATTAGAGACGTACTATGCTATGCGAGTGGGCTTGGTCAGTGTTGGGAGAATGCGATTAGCCCGAAGGGCTACGCTACGCGATGAAGCGTTCGCGAAGCGTGGCCAAAGGCCTCAGCTTCCGCGCTTATGCGATCGCACAGCATCCTAGTAGCAAAAATATGACGCGCCACTAAACCGACTTGCAATGCAGCCAAACTCTCCGCTACTTAGGGAAAATCTCAGTGAAACTCGATCAAAAACTCCAGCTCTTCCACTCCAGCAGGTTTATAGCTGCCGCCAGTTTTCGGTCTGTAAACCAGCTTCACCTTTAATGAAGTCGCTGATCACGCAAGTATCGAGAAGGTATCCCATCAGAATAATTCCGGTTCACGAGGTGGCAGGAGTTGATCACGATAGGACTCGAAAGCCGGGAAATCAGGAATTCCTTCATAAGACAATACGACATCAGACCACTGGGAAATAGAGCTAGGTGCCCTTTGGATTAGCTGGCGTAACGCTTGCAGAACGAGGGTTTGGATTGGGACATTTGATTGAACTGCTTGGCGAATGAGGTCTTCTTCGAGATCTGGAGGTAGGTCGATGGTAATTTGCATAGGTCAGATTCTTAGTATTAAAGTTTTGAATTTTTATTGAAGTTGAGAAGCTTGCGCTCTATAAGGCATTATTGTCCGAACCTTAGTTCTATGAAAAAAGTTCCTAACCTTACATATACGCAAATTAATGCTGCTCTGTAACCAGACGGATTGATAATGCTTCGTAAACGGAGTAGCCAGATTCTAAATGCTTCCCTCCAGGGCATTTTTAATGTAGCTTCGGTGGCAGAAGCCCACCACAGATCAGCTAATCCTACTTATGTTATCTATGATAGTGACACAAACTAGGTAATCTTGCCGCTAGTGGAGTACGACTATCGTGGAGTACGACTATCAAAGTACCTGTGCTGGGATGATTGACAAGGGTTTACCTGCTATTTTAGCTTAGTGTTTGGCTAGGGGGTTAGAATTTGCCGAGAAAGCTGAAGGTTCTACCCATGTTTGCCAGACATAGGGTACAAAGAGAAGATGGTAAACCGATGATAGAGTATGACTTTTGCTAGTTTTCTCTACCTGTCTAGGCTACAGTTCCTTAATACGCTTCTTGATCACTATCATTTGGTGCTTGTCCACTGTAGTACTTTTGTCGAATGATTTTAGGCTCTGGTAAATCAAATATGTCAGATGGATTACCTTCAAGAGCAAGATTTCTGGCAGTAACGAGCATAGCATCATTTCTATTAACCTGGAACTGTTCAACAGCTTTAGGTTCAAACTGTCCCAAAATCAATAGATAGTTTTTCTGTAATCTTTCTGGTGGTTCAGAGTCAAGAGCATTCTTTACTGCTTTAATATGATCGTTTTGTTTAAAGTTATTATATTTGTGCCCTAGATATAACCAGGTTTCAGTTGCCATCAGCTTTTATGTAAAACTAACTGAACTCTCTAAACTAGTACCAAATTTAACAATCAATTCCCATTCTTGAGCATCGATATTTGGCAGGAAGCGCATTGCTCTGATTGTAACTGCTTTTAGATACTCAACAGGCTGATCAAGCTTTTGATAATGTGTCAGTAAGCTTCTGATTTCAGCTAGATAGCCTTGCTTGGCTAGATTCTCCAGCACATTGATGGGATTGCGAATAATCCAAAAAGCTTGGCGCAAAATATCCATTAAGGTGCTAAGTATATCCTCAAGTCCTAAAATAGAAAGCCTATAGAGGGCAAAACGAATATCTCTCTCCAATTTCCGTGTCTGATTTGGATGACTACCATTTAACTCGCACAGTTCTTGCCACCTATCCTCGAATAATTTTACTAGGTCTTTACGCAAATTATCTCTATTTTCACTCCAAACATTATTAGAAGTAAGAAAAGAAGCAGACCACTGACGAATTGCCTTAAAAGATTCATCATCTGGCGGTTGTGTATACTTTAATTCTCCTTCTAATCCAAAAACGTCTTTCTGTTTTGCCAAGTCTCGCTCACGGCTTTTGTCATTATACAAATACTTATATATTTTGTGACTTAGATCTGTATCATTTATATAAATTTTGATCTCTCTTAGGCATTGTTGATAATGATGAATATGATCCCACCATAGTTCATCCTTGTGAAAGTAACTCTTAAAAATATCGCGGTGTTCTAAATTCATTATCCACAGAGGGTTGACCACACAATCAAAGCGATCGCTCAATTCATCTAGATGTTGATCTTGATCAGATTGCTCTAAAAACGAAGAAACCTCGTATATTCTCTCTGTTTTGTTTTCGTTGAGATTTAGTCCTAGTTTTTGTAACTCATCTTTGACAGTATTTTCAATTGTATCCATATCTTTTAGATTGGGAATGACGAAAATCATATCATCTACATAACGATGTAGTTCAACTCCCCATTCATTACCACTGCCAAATTTGGCATCCACTGAAGTTAAATAAATATTTGCATAAAAGCCCGATCCAATATTTCCCTGAGTAATCCCCTGACCTAATTCATGTTCATCAATAGTTTTAGAAAGTAATAACCTAATCAGCCAACGTACCCGTTCGCTTTCTGTTAATTCCGTATAAAGTTCATCACAAAGCTTATCTTGAAGAATTTTTGTATAAAATGATTCAATGTCTACTCTTAAAATTGCCCCATTAGGATAGTTTTTAGCACTATCACGTGCTTTGTTAAGGTAATTACGATAAGCTGTCAAATAATACTCATAAAGATATTCTGTATCTCGTTGTTTACCAGAGATTCTGTAGGCGTAGCTCCTACCTCTTAGTTGAGATGACTTGTCACCTAATTTATGAATAATGGCGACGGATAAAATTTCTTATTCAATTCGTGACAGTCCTCTTGGACGAGTCTTTTCCACATTCTTAGGAAATTTATAAGAGATGGTTTGATCTACTAATGATGAGATAACATCACTAGCATAAGCACATAATTGTTCTTGTAATTTTGAAATATTTTGATATAAATTTTTTTCAAAAAGACGCACTTCAGTCTCATCATATAAAGACTCCGATAATAGATTGTGACGTGCCCTGGCCCAGGCTAAGTTGAGATTATCAAGACTTATAACTTCATTCCAATCTTTATCTTCTGCTCGATCTGCACTAGATATTGTCTGAAAATCAGCATAAAAATCCGTATGATATCTTTTATGATATCTTTTTCTGTCTCTATCTCTCCAATAGCAGTTTTCTGGATTTTCAAAATAAACAATATGATTATCTGAACTAATTTTATAAATAGTATGCCGATTACCTACAATTTGATGTAGGGTTCTAATCATTTCCTTAATTCTTTCAGCCAAAGTTACTTGACTATTTGTGCCCAATTTCACTTGATATTCCATATTTTTAGTTCCAACAGTGACAAGGTGCATCACATCAATTGGCACAGTTTCTATCAAGTGTTTGTAAGCTAGGGCTTCAGAAGTTCCAAGACCTAAGTTATCCTCTGTAGAGCCTCCGTCAATATCAATACCTAAAGACTTTAGTTCATCATAATCTTCTTGATGAGTTCTGTAGGTTTGACTGAAGGGATAAATAACATTTAACTGCATTACTAAAACATTGGAAAAACAGGGTAGTTCAGATGATGACAGTTCACTCTTTAGAAATCTTTCTATTTTAGCTGTAGCATCAGGAAAACCCTTATCTATATATTTAAATTCTATATTGACTAGATCAGAACAAGATGATTTTAGATTTTCCATCATCTTCATATAAAGACCAATAGCTCGAAGGCTTGGATCGATTCCAATAAAAAGGATATTTACTTCATTGGTGAGATCGCCTTTTAGTTTAATCACTGTTTCTAAAAATGCTGCGGAACCAGCACCAGCACCACAACCCACATCTAAGACACAGACTTTTTGTCTATGTCTTAGCCAAGTTATAATTTGTTCTGTTCCAATAATGGACTCTAATGTATGTGCTGCTTTGAAATAATGTGTATGAAAAAAAGCATAATATTGGGAAGCAATATCTATCCAATCAGTTTTTTTAAGGTTCTTTTTTATATCCTCGTATTGTAAATCTTTGTAGCCATGAGCATCTTTAACAGTGACTTCTAGCCACTTATGTACAGCAGTGTAAGCATCGGCAACAATAGGATGAAAATGGCGATATGTAGGTGGTTGTTCAGTCACTGAATGCACTCCTTTGGTATTTGATTAATAAAGTTACTAATTTTTTTGGAAAAACCGGTAGCATCTTGGGAATAAGCTGATATAAATAACCTCTGTTTTGCCCTAGTCATAGCCACATAAAACAACCGTCTTTCTTCTTCAAGATTATTATCGCGAACACTAAAATAATTAGGAAATTCATCTTGAACAGCACCGGCAATGAAAATACTGTCAAACTCTAAACCTTTGGATTGATGAACTGTGATAATTGGAACTTGATTATTGTCTTGAGAAACTCGATCTAAGTTTTTAGCAAGAGCGGTAAATTCAAGAAGGCTACGTAAAGCTGTATCAGGGTGCAAATTTAGATCGTCCTGTGCTTGGAAAAACCGTAAAAGATTGTGGATATTTTGCAGGCGTTTTTTTTGAGACTGATAATAATTGTATAGTCCAGATTCTACCAATATTTTATCCAGCAAATCTGAAGGTCTTAATGATTGGCTGACATCGCGCCAGTGCTCTACCTGTTCAGCAAGTCCTTCAAATAGCTCACCATAACGGTACACTAAAGCTTGACGATAATCCGCTCTTAGTTCCACCAAAGGTATGAGTAGCGCCAACAAATCAATCGTGGTTTCCACATCATCCATTGCCTTATGGCTAGGTAGGTGGGTAAGATTGAGATGCTCTGCCAAAACTTCTAAACTGTAGCGTTCAGATTCAATGAAACGATTGGCTAGTTCTAGGGTGTCCTCCCATTGCAGCTTTTTTGGATAACTAACACCAGCTTTTTGAGCTTGAGCTGCCACCATCTTAATATCAAAGCCCACATTGTGTCCAACTAGCAGAGAATCCCCGATAAACTTGAAGAATTCACCAAATACATCCTTAGCATTTCTACCATTTTCTGCCAAGAAGCGATCGCTATGTCCGTGTATTCTTTCCGAGTCACCAACGCTGACGGTATTAGTAATGTAAGCGTGAAATCTAGCCTGTGGTTTCCCATCAACTAGACGAATTGCTGCAATTTCCACCACTTGATCTTGACTCACTGAAAACCCTGTTGTTTCCACGTCAAAAACTGTTACGACTCCAGATGAATAGGCGCTTAAAAGTTCACTAAAAGGATCTCCATCTGTAAATGTGCGGCTTGATACCATGTCAGTTAAACTAAAGCCGCAATTTTTGCCTTCTTCAATAACAGCTTTAATCGTCCCATCACCGATTCCACGACTTGGACGTAGCAACATCCGACGCATTGCCCCTGCATCAAAAGGATTTATAATCAGACGTAGGTAAGCAAGAGCATCTTTGACTTCCTGTCGCATGAAAAATTGGAATCGCTCAACTGTAATACAAGGAATACCCATGCACTCCAATATCTGACTGATAATCTCTGTGCGTTTACGGTTACGAGCAAGAACTGCTACTCGACTATAAAAAAAATCCTTTTGCTTACTTGCTAGTTGCTGGATTTGTTCACCAATCCACTCTGCTTCTTTCCACTCATTATTTGCTAAATGGACTTGAATCAACTCACCATCTTTACACTCAGGGGCTGGTGTAATGTTGGTTTGTCGATTTTCAAAGGAATCTGCAAATCCAGAAGCAGCATTAAGCAGGGTTTTTGTTGCTCGATAGTTCCAGGTTAAAGAATAAGTTGTAGGATTGAAATCATGATAAAATTGTTTAACTACCTTCTCTGGTTCAGAGCCTCGCCATTCATAAATAGTCTGATCTAAATCTCCAATCATCCCTAAATTACCACTGTTGGCAGCCAAGTGCTTGACAATACCATACTCTGACAGATGGGTGTCTTGAACTTCGTCAACTTGAACAAAATCAAACTTATCTGCCCAACGTTGGCTAATCTCTGGTTCATGGTGTACCATTAGACGAACATAAAATATCAGATCCGCAAAGTCTAAGGCATGACGCTTTTGAAGGATAGTTTGATACTGAGCAGCACGTTGAGCGTAGTTATTACCTAATGGGGCATATAGATTTTCAACCAGATTATCTAGAGATAATTGACAGTTTTCAGCCTTAATTTTGCACTTAACTAAGCTAGAAAACAACTGCTGGGCATCTCTATCTTTCAATAGCGTCATGCCTTAGACTTTGCGGATCTGATATTTTATGTTCGTCTAATGGTACACCATGAACCAGAGATAG
>NZ_JAAHFV010000244.1:0-10014 GCF_010672755.1 Moorena sp. SIO1F2 | reverse complement strand
CTATAATCATTGTCTGGAAATTGAGTAGTGCTTCGAGTCGCCCCTGAGCAATTTCTGCTTGGTAAGGGGTGTAAGCCGTGTACCAACCAGGATTTTCTAGGATATTCCGTTGAATTACAGGTGGGGTGAACTTATAGAACAAAACAACAAAAACTTAACCCAAGAGTAATCCTGGGAAATATCTTGATGTTTTTGGTTCAAAGACTTCCAAAAATACTCAATAAACCAAGATAAAAGTCTATCATCATTTTCAGTAAGAGAATCCCAATTGGTAAAATCAAAAAAAACAATGCTTCCTCCCTGTACACTGTCACCGATCTTCTCAATAATTTTATGGATGTATTGTTGATCATTGGGATGAGGTTCAATTGGCTTAAAATAATCCGCGATCGCATTTAGCAAACTTCGCTCATCGGAAATATCAGGTCTTAAGAAGGGGTCTATAGGACAATACTTAAGTTTACCATAACTTTTGCTACTAAGATAGTATTGAATTTCTGCAACACATAAATCTCCTCGCATCAAGGAGGTATTGTCAAGTAAAAATAAAGCCAAGCCTCCTTGTTCACCTAAACAATTGTCTAGAATATAATTGACGATTTTTTTTTGGTTATGGAAGTTAATTTTAGATATTTTATTAGAAATAGTATGTTGTGGATTAGGACTAGCGGAGGAATCGCTCTTAGTTTTTAATAAATTGAGTTTATTCTCGAACTTTTTGAGTTGTTCAGAGTAGTACTGAAACTTTCTATCTAAATTTTCCAGCTGATCCAGCTCTGAAGTGAAACTCATCTCTTTTATGACATCTTCAATGCGTTGATTCCATAGATTACAAATTTTTTGTAGATTTTCGATTTCTGTGCTAGTTGTCATTTTTGAAATTTTTATCTAAAAACCCCCAAGCTCTCTGTCAATTTCTTCTATTTTTTCAAAATAGAAAGTTATTTTTTGTTCCAAATTTCGAGATTTATCTAAATCTGACGTAAACCCCATTTGCTTTCTGACCGCTTCGACGTTTTCTTCCAACTCTCTCTTTCGTTGTTCGAGAAACTTTTTCTTAGCAGGTAACAAACCTGGCTTAACTGGCTTTTCTATTTCCTGAGTTCGGATCACAATTGACTCCAAATCTGACCAAGCTTTGACTAAAATCTGTGTCGGAATCATAAACGCGACTTTTGCCTCTCGCTTGCGGTCTGCCGCAACTACCATCCCCACCACTCCCTGTAACTCTTCATTCCAAACCGGAGAACCACTAAATCCTGCTTCAATCCCGTATCCAGTTACCTTAGTATCTTCCAGTTGAAACCATTGTTTAGCATTTTGCTCCGATAATACCCCAGTTGCCCAAACTCCAAACGAAACTTTCCTAGGACAGCCAAATACTTTAAATCGATTATTTGCAAGGTTTTCTGATAATATCACCCGAGTCGGGTGAGCAGACGCAGGAAGGTGATCAAGCTTCAAAACCGCAATATCTTCTATCGCTTCTTCGGAATCTTGTAAAGGAGATACAGGATGCCAGCAAACCACCCTCGCCGAAAATTTATCTGTCGAATTAAGTAACGGAAAATCAACGTTTATTTCTCCCTCAGGGCAGCTCGGTGTCGTCCTATCAATTAATAATGCCTCTGCTACGACATGAGCACAGGTTAACGCATAGTGTTCCGATACCAGAAAGCCAATACCAACTACTTGGTCTTGATTAAAGAGCCGAATAATTGACGTCTTATGGGCATTAAAATCCATTTACTTAATCCTCTACTTGGCCTGATTCTTATTACTGCTCCATTTTAAGGTAATTTCATAGCTCACTTCGCCACCAACAGAGGCAAACACGGCTCCCGCATCTGCTGTCAATTTCAAACCAAATTTTACTTCCACTTCATCAGCAGGTTGGTTGAGGTCGCGCAATTTAGTGATCACCGCAGAAGCAACCGGTTTGATTTGATCTAGGGCTTCTTCAAAGGTCTGCCGTGCCTTTATGACTTGTTTTCCCGATCCCAGGCTGACTCGCTCAATACCACGGCTTTCTGGTTCTTCCACTTCTACCAAAAATGTAGTTCCATCCGCTAGGGAAAATTGCGCTAATTGTTTTTCTGCCATAGTTTGTGTCTTTTTACTTCCATTCAGCAACCCCAGACATTGTTGATCAGCTAGTAATTGTCCTGATCACCCAGGCTGCGATCGCAAGACTAATCCCCACAGCAACTACCAAAACTACAGCCAACCCTGACAACAGTAAGATCAGAAACAACCAATCGGATTTTTGTGGTGTTGATGATGATACATTTAGTTCTTTCTCTAACAGCTCAACATTTTTGACATTTGCCTTCCACGCCGCATCCACCAAATCCCCTAAGACCGGTATAGAACCACTAACTGTCTCAAGAAGGATATTTAGCACCATCTCCACCAAGGTAGATCGAGACACTCCCAGTCGTGCTGCTTCTACCACAATGTATGATGAAATGATAGTTGCCACAAAGTCGCCCCCCCCTGGTAACAGACCGATGATGGGATCTAAACCAATCCGATAACGTGTTCCAGGGATAGGAATAGCATTATCCAGTAGGTAGCTTACCCGACGTACACGCCTTAAGGTCGATGTTTTGCGATCATTCCTCATGGGGTTTAATAGGTTGAAGGTTGTTTGTCAGAATGCAGAATGTAGAATTTAGAATTTAGAATTTAGAATTTAGAATTTAGAAGGCAGAATTTAGAAGGCAGAATTTAGAAGGCAGAATTTAGAAGGCAGAATTTAGAAGGCAGAATGGTGAAGGCAGAATGGTGAATGGTGAAGGCAGAAGGCAGAATGGTGAAGGCAGAATGGTGAATGGTGAAGGCAGAAGGCAGAAGGCAGAAGGCAGAAGGCAGAAGGCAGAAGACAGAAGGCAGAATTCTTAATTCTTAATTCTTAATTCTTAATTCTTCATTCTTCATTCTCAATTCTTCATTCTTAATTCTTAATTCTTCATTCTTCATTCTCAATTCTTCATTCTCAATTCTCAATTCTTAATTCTCAAAAGTGTTTCAGCTCATATGATTATTTTTTGGCCTTGGCTAATTTTCTTGGTCTAGGTCTCCGATGGGATGCTTGTATTGCTTCTCCTACTATCACATTCAACTGGTCCCCTAATAACAGTACCAGAGAAGTCATGTAAAGCCAAACCTGTAAGATAATCACAGCTGTTACAGTACCATAGACTTTGTTGTAATTGGTGAAATTGGCACCAACGTAGTGCCGAAACAACCCTGAAGCCACTGCCCAGGAAATGGCTGCTAAAACTGCTCCTGGCAATATCGGTGTTCCGATCTGCCAACGGCTTGGTCCGTAGCGATAGATAAAGGCAAAGGATGCCGCCACCATACTCAAGGCTACGGGCCAGGTCAACATACTCCATAGTGTCAACAAGATTGAATATCCACTCGTATCAACGACTGTTTTTAGCACCCAGTGACTGATAAATACCAAAAAAGAGGCAATCACCAGCAGTATGATACTACCAATGGTTAAGCCCAGAGAAATCAACTTAGCTTTCCAAAAGGGTCGTTGTTGCTCTCGGGGAATGTTGTGGATGTGATCAAGGGCATTCATCGCTGCACTCAGTGCCCCAGAAGATACCCAAATGGCTATGATAAAACTCAGGGAAAATAGACTGCTATTGGTGCTGAGGTGAATCTGCTCGGTAAATTTCTCAATCGGCTCCAGTGCCTGAGCCGGACCCACTTCCTTCATCATTCTCAGAGCTTCATTCTGTGCCACTTCACTCAGCTCGGGAGGGTGGTGGTACCAGGTTAATTGTAAGGAATATTCAAACAAGCCAATCGCTGTCAGAATTGCCAAAATTGCTGGAAACAGAGCTAACATGGCGTTATATGCCATTTCAGCAGATAGACCCATTAAGCGACGTTCCATCGCACGGGTGAAAGTCTCCCTGAGGGTTACCAGATTCAGGTAACCAAAGAAACGGAAGAAAAGAAAAAAACGCTTAGATAGCATAGGTTCTGATTTCTACAGGGGCTTGCTATGAATTAATTTGCCAATTTTACCTATAGTTTGCCCATTACTAGTGTTCAGTAGTTCAATCGACACACTTTACTATTTTATTGACAGTTGACCGTTAACCACACCCCCTCAACCGTGATTAAATTTGATTATATTTTATTTGATCAGTGCCATAGCCGATGGAGTAGTTGTTGATGAGCAACAATGGGTCGCTTACCGAATGGTTAGCCCAAATCAAGGAACTGAAGCAGCAGCTGGCCGATAGCATTAAAGAGTGCCAGGCTGCGGATAAAAGTGCAGCTCATTGGCGTCAGTTATATAATACTGAAGCTCAGCAAAGGCGTATAGAAAGCCAACTCGCTCAAGAGCAAATCGAAACTCTCAAGGCTCAACTGCAAAAATTACAACAAGACGGATTTCAACTCAAATCAGATCAACTGGAGAAGGTATCGAGTATTGAGCAGAATCTGGAACAACTGCAAACGGTTGAGGAATTAAGGGCAACCCTTAAGTCGGTCATGGCAGAACGCGATCGCTTAATTGATGCCTTAAAGACTGAGCAAGCCAACCATGCTCAAACCCGGGAAAACTTAACGGTTGTGATTAGTGATACTGTTGAGCAACTGGCTAAGGAAAGAAAGAGTAAACCGTCCCAGGTAGAGGAGGTTACCGTGAGCGAGTCTTCCCCATCTCCCGATCTCCCCAGCTTCGACAATGAAGATAGTTGGTAAGCATATGCTGATAGCTGATAGCTGATAGCTGATAGCTGATAGCTGATAGCTGATAGCTTAGCTTCAGCTTTTCCATTTCCTATAATATAGCGTTATAGCGCTGATAAAAAAACCTGAAAATCATGAAAAAATACATACCACTCCTAGGGCGGATATGCCTTTGTGCTATTTTTATTAAATCTGGTATCGATAAACTATTTAACCCAACATATACTCAACAATTGATGGAATCCAAAGGGGTTCCCGGTATACTGATTATTCCCACCATCATTATACTGTTGGGGGGTGGATTATCCGTATTACTAGGCTATAAAGCTCGTTGGGGAGCATTAGCGCTAATTGGATTTTTAATTCCCACCACCTTGATTTTTCACACAGATTTCTCTAATCAAATGCAAGAAATTCAATTTCTGAAAAATCTAGGACTAATCGGTGGATTATTGATGGTAGCAACCTTTGGTTCAGGACCAGTTAGCTTTGATAACCGCAGTGTCTGGGATCGAATCCAGTTCCCCTTGTCATTAAAGAATGGCTGGCGGAGAATCTTACGTCGATCTCGGTTTTAGGGAGTCGGGAGTCTGGAAAGATAGGGAAGTGTCGGAGGTGTGGGAGGTGTGGGGAGATGGGGAGATGGGGAGATGGGGAGATGGGGAGATGGGGAGATGGCAAGTAAGATGAGCTTTTACATCAAAACAATGAGAAAAAAAGTATTTAAAGATACCAAATTAATCCCAAACTAATTCTTCCCTCTCCCCACACTCTTGTGCTCTCCCCTCTCTCTCCACACTACCCCCTCTCCCCACACTCTATTTCCTCAACTGTGTCACTAGCTTTTTAACCTCAGAACTGTTGAGGAATTGCAGAAATTCCTGGGTCAGCTGCTGCTCCTTTTGCCTAAACTCAAGAATACGGTCTTGCTGAACAGGAGTTCTTTCTGCTATCGGAATAGTAATCAGTTGATTGAGTTGTTTCCTCAGGGAAAGCTGCTGCTGTAAAATATCCTCATAGCCTGCTTTGATTTGCTCCTCCTCAGGTAAGTATGGTATTTTTTCGTGAACCCTAGTTTGAGTCTTGTCCTGATTAGACAAATCGTCTTTTTGTTCTGGCACTGGGAATAAATTTAGCACCAGTTGCGCCGACTGCACCCGTTTTTGTTGCTGCAGCAACTCAGATAAACTTAGATAGGCATTATCCAAGTTGAGTTTATAGGACTGCTTTTGCTCCTGAGACAGTTTCTCCTGAGACAGTTTAGTGACATCTTGCCCCAGGGACTGATATACATTGACTGCTTGCTTATGAAAAATAATCGCTAGTTCTGGCTGGTTTTGTGCCGCCAGTACAGCACCAATAGTCCTCAAGGTAAATGCTTCCCCAGCTTTTGAACCCACTTCCCGATGAATCACTAGGGCTTGTTGGTAGGTTAAGAATGCTTGTTCGTACTTTCCTAGGCGATGGTAAGCGATACCTAAATTATTCAGAAGCATTCCCTCTGAAATGCGATCGCTTACTTCCTTGGCAATAGTCAAGGCTTGCTGATAGGACAACTGTTCCTGTTCGTGGTTGCCTAGACGGTGGTAAACTAACCCTAGGCTATTAAGCAGTGTTCCTTGGTCTGCCTGTGACACTAAAGAATTGTTTTCCGATTTATCCAGTATTTCTCGATAGATATCGAGAGCTTGCTGGTAGTAATCCAGGGACTGGTGGTCCTGACCCAGCTTATAGTATATATTCCCCAAATTATGGAGAGTCCTGCCTTCGTAGCCACGATTGCTCACTTCTCGGTAGATGGCTAAGGCTCGTTGATAGAATTCTAGGGACTTTTGATCGTCCCCTAGGTTGGAATACGTTAACCCCAAATTATTAAGAGTACTCCCTTCCCCGGTGCGATCGCCTAATTCTCGATCAATTGCTAACGATTGCTCAAAGAACGACCGTGCTAACTGATATTGACCAAGTTCATCATGAACCCACCCAATAAAATATAGCGCTACTCCTTCTTGATAGCGATCGCCAATGTTTCGTTTAAGTTCTAGGTACTTCTGGAAGCTCTCTAAAGCCTCTTGTAATTGACCTGTACTTAACTGTTGGCGACCTTTAACATAGAGCTGCTGGGGTGGAGTGACTTGGTCAAGGCTAGTTTGGTCAAGACTAGTTTGGTCAAGACTAGTTTGGTCAAGACTAGTTTGGTCAAGACTAGTTTCGTCTTGAGCAAGAATAGGCGAAAGGGGGAATGTCAGAGAAATGAGTAAAGAGGCAGTGGTCAGCAGGAAGGATGAAGGAACATGAATAAAGGATAAGAGTTTTTGCTTCAATTCAAACTTCCTAGTTTCCACTTGACAATTGTGTTTTCACACCTTATTATATATATCCCGAGTTTAATCAGTTTGTCAGCAAGTACAATTACTTATTCACTCTCTAACTGAGCCTCTTGGTCATCTTCTTTTGTTGTCTTAGTAGTCTTCTTGGTGGATTTCCCAGAGGTTTTCTTTTTGCTAGAAGTCTTTGATTTACTGGACTTGCTACCAGATTTACTCGATGACGCCTTAGCTGCGATGAGTTCCAAGGCAGTTTCTAAGGTTAACTCCTCCATGGATTTTCCCTCTGGCAGAGAGGCATTAACTTTGCCATGGTTGACATATATGCCATAGGGACCCTGATAGATATTGACTGGCTCGCCATCTTTAGGATGAACCCCTAGTTCCCGTAAGGGTTTTTTAGTCTTGCTGCGAGAACCGCCCCTTGTCCTCTTAGGTTGTGCCAGGAGCTCTAATGCACGGTCTAGGGTAATTGTCAAGACGTTATCCTCAGCTTTGAGGGAGCGGTAATCTTTGCCCTCCTTCCCTTGGTCATGGACAACATAAGGACCAAAGCGTCCGATTGCGGTTTTAACCGGTTTGCCTGTTTCCGGATGAGGACCGAGAAGGCGGGGGAGTGCTAGGAGACCGACTGCCATTTCTAGGTGTACATCTTCCTTCTTTACCCCCTTAGGCAAGGAGACACGTTTGGGTTTTTTCTTCTTATCCTCTGTTACGTCACCTAGCTGTAGATAGGGACCATAATTGCCATTGAGGATATAAATTGGTTCACCAGTTTCCGGGTGTATTCCCAATTTGTCTGGCCCCTCCATTTTCTGCTGAATCAGTACCTGAACCTGCTCAATGTTGAGTTCAGCTGGGGTGAGGTCTTGGGGAATCGAAGCAGTAAGTACACCATTGCCATTGTTCACCTCGACATAGGGACCAAATTTCCCGATCCGGACTCTAGCATCGAGGTCTTCGAGTTCAACAGTACGGGCAACAATCGGGTCAATCTCATTAATCCTTTCCTTGACTTGGTTATCGAGACCCTTTTCCCCCAAATAAAACTTCTGCAGGTAAGGAAGCCATTGGGCTGCTCCATTGGCAATGTCATCTAAGGTGCGCTCCATGTTGGCCGTGAAGCTCGTGTCCACCAAGTCGGGAAAGTTTTGTTCGAGCAAATTAGTAACCGCAAACGCCGTAAAGGTGGGAGCAAGGGCATTTTTCAGTTTCTGAGCATAGCCTCGGTCAATGATAGTACCAATAATACTCGCGTAGGTACTGGGACGACCAATCCCCTCTTGTTCCAAGGTTTTGACCAAAGTCGCTTCCGTGTAACGGGCTGGGGGTTGGGTTTCGTGACCGATAGCTTCTAGTTCTCTACAGTTAGGATGATCTCCGACTTTCAAAGCTGGCAGAATCACTTCCTGGTTTTCTAGAGCAGCGTTGGGGTCATCAGACCCTTCCACATAAGCCCTGAGATAACCTGGGAAGTCAATGCGCTTACCGGTAGCCCGAAATCCGGCATTTTCCACTTGCAAATCAACCACAATTTGAGTTTGTCGAGCATCCGCCATTTGACAAGCAACGGTACGCTTCCAAATCAGGTCATAGACTTTAAATTCGCGATCGCTTAATCCCGTTTCTTGAGAAGTTTTGAATGTACTCCCTGCTGGACGAATGGCTTCGTGAGCTTCTTGAGCTCCTTTGCTCTTAGTGGTATACTTTCTCGGCTTGGGGCTAAGGTACTCTGCCCCGTATTTTTGTTCAACGCAGCTACGGGCTGCTGTGATCGCTTGTTCAGACAAATGTACTGAGTCTGTACGCATATAGGTAATGAAACCCTTTTCATACAGACTCTGGGCAGTCCGCATCGTATCACGAGCCGATAGTCCCAGTTTCCGGTTGGCCTCCTGTTGCAGGGTGGAGGTAGTAAAGGGGGGTGAGGGTTTCCTAGTAACAGGTCGTTCTTGTAAATTAGTAACCGTCCAGACTTTATCGTACAGGTTGTCTTTGAGTGCTTTAGCCTCCACTTCACTCAACAATTTGACCTGCCTACCTTGGATAATGTCACCTGTATTGGCATCGAAATCACTACCGGTAGCAATTTTAACCTGATCCAGGGTTACTAGCTTAGTGTCAAAGGCACTTCCTGCTTCTAGAATCCCTTTCAAATCCCAATACGTGCCCTTGCGGAAGGCACGGCGTCGCCGTTCTCGAGTTACCAACACCCGTACTGCTACAGACTGTACCCGACCAGCTGATAAGCCCCAAGCCACTTTTTTCCACAGCAGGGGTGAGAGGGTGTAGCCCACGAGTCGGTCAAGAATCCGCCTTGTTTCCTGAGCTCTTACCACCTGATCATCAATCTCACGGCAGTTTTGTAGGGCATTTTGAATAGCATCCTTAGTGATTTCGTGAAATACCATCCGCTTAGTTGGCACTTTGGGCTTTAAGATTTGTAACAAATGCCAACTAATACTTTCCCCTTCTCGGTCTTCATCCGTAGCCAAAATCAGTTCATCAGAATCTTTGAGAGCTGCTTTTAGCTGCTGGACAACCTGTTTCTTGTCTTTAGGGACCAGGTAAAGCGGTTCAAAGTCAGCGTCCACATTCACCCCAAACTTAGCCCACTTTTCCCCCTTGTATTTTTCGGGGATTTCACTAGCTGATTGAGGTAAATCACGGACGTGACCCATGGAGGCTTCGACCTGGTAACCAGAAGGTAAGTAGTTCCGAATGGTGCGAGCTTTAGTAGGAGATTCGACAATTACAAGGGTTGTCATCGGAGTTTCAACAATAGCGGCGGTGTTGAATAGTCTAATTTAAATACTATTTGTCAAAGGTCGAGGGAGTAAGCCAGTATACTTCCCCCCTACTGAGTGTGGGTATGGTTTTCCAGCATCGTGTTCCAGCATAGTTTTCCAGCATTAACGTAGAACCCCCTGATGGCAGTATAAGCTTGCCTATTAATTTCTAA
>NZ_JAAHFV010000243.1:0-9985 GCF_010672755.1 Moorena sp. SIO1F2 | reverse complement strand
TAAGAATTAAGAATTAAGAATTAAGAATTAAGAATTAAGAATTAAGAATTAAGAATTAAGAATTAAGAATTAAGAATTAAGAATTAAGAATTAAGAATTAAGAATTAAGAATTAAGAATTAAGAATTCCGAGTTTATAGTTTATAATTCATAATTATAGGTTGTCCCTTTTCAATTGTACATTTTACATTTTCAATTCTACATTCTACATTCTTAATTCTACATTTTCAATTCTACATTCTACATTCTACATTCTACATTTTCAATTCTACATTCTACATTCTAAATTCTACATTCTAAATTCTACATTCTTAATTATCCCACTATCCCATCCCTGACGATTGCAACGCCATGTCCATCAAAATCTGATGAGCCGATTCTTCTTTAACCCCTTGAGCTGGCTGTCGTTGGATATAGGTGCCATCAGGCTGTAAATCCCAAGCTTGCCGGTTATCTGCTAACATAATTGCCAGGATTTCTTCCAAATCTTTGGTAATCTCTGGGTCTTCCACTGGTGTCACTGCTTCTACCCGTCGATCCAAATTACGACGCATCCAGTCCGCACTGCCAATATAGACTTCCTCTTGACCCTGATTTTGGAAGTAAAAAATCCGTGAGTGTTCTAAAAAACGACCCACGACACTCACCACACGGATATTTTCACTGACTCCTTTAAGACCAGGACGCAGACCACAAATTCCCCGCACAATCAAGTCAATTTTTACACCAGCTTGTGAGGCGTTGTAGAGGGCGGTAATAATCTTGGGGTCTAGTAGGGAATTCATTTTGGCCACAATACGACCTGTTTCTCCGTTGCGGCAATGTTCAATCTCCCGCTGAATCATTTCGATCATGCGATCGCGTAAAGTAAATGGTGCGACCAACAACTTTCGATAAGACTTTTGCCGTGAGTAACCGGTCAAAGAATTAAACAAATCTGTCAAATCTGCTCCTAAATCATCACGACAACTCAATAGTCCTAAATCAGTATATAGTTTGGCAGTCTTAGAATTATAATTCCCCGTCCCAATGTGAACATACCGACGAATTGTATCTCCCTCCCGACGCACCACCAGCACAATTTTGGTGTGAGTTTTTAAACCCACCAAACCATAGACCACATGG
Source organism: Moorena sp. SIO1F2 (assembly GCF_010672755.1). Taxonomy (NCBI): domain Bacteria; kingdom Bacillati; phylum Cyanobacteriota; class Cyanophyceae; order Coleofasciculales; family Coleofasciculaceae; genus Moorena; species Moorena sp. SIO1F2. The sequence goes on along the minus strand of NZ_JAAHFV010000243.1, from coordinate 8,861 downwards.
ACTCCAGCCTGTTCTAACTTCCGTGCCCAGACGATATTATTTTCTTCATCAAAACGAGCCTTTAGTTCTATGAGTACCGACACTTGGTCACCATTTTCTGCTGCTCTAATCAAGGCATCGATAATGGGTGAGTCACCAGATGTGCGATATAAGGTCATTTTGATGGCTAAGACATCTGGATCTTGAGCGGCCTGGGTAATGAAGCGTTCTACCGTTGCGCCAAAGGAATGATAAGGATGGTGTACCAGCAAATCCCTACTGCGAATCACGCTGAAAATATCTTCCACATTCTCTTCCCCTATAGGGAAGCGCAGGCGTCGGGGCACCACTGGTTCCCACACAGGGTCTTTCAATTCTGGCCGTGGCAATGCCATCAACGACATCAAGTCACCCAGTGCCAACAGACCTTCAAATTCATACACATCGGTTTCTTCAAGTTCCAGCTCTCGCATCAGCGTGTGCCTGACTAACTTGGAGGTAGTCACAGGAATTTCCATGCGCACGGCAGAACGTCCAAACCGTCGTTTCCGTAGTTCCTCTTCAATCGCTATCAGCAGGTCATCTGCCTCATATTCCTCTACTGTCAAATCAGCATTGCGGGTAATGCGGAAGGGATGACACTCCTGAATCTTCATCCCTGGAAACAGAGACTCCAAATTATGGGCAATGATTTGTTCGAGAGGAACACCAGTCCAACTAGTCGTTTTTCCATTCTGTTGTTGCTGCAATTTTTCCGGGAGGGGAACAAAGCGCTTTAAGACTCTAGGAACTTTCACCCGAGCAAACAATTCTGCTCCCGTTTCCGGGTCTTTGACCACTACCGCCAGATTCAGACTGAGATTGGACATGTAAGGAAAGGGATGGCTGGGGTCCACAGCCAGGGGAGTCAGAACTGGAAAAATTTGCTCGGAATAGTAGTTTTCCAGGTAATTCCGCTGTTTCTGGTTCAAGTCCACATAGTCCAGAATGTAAATCCCTGCTTTGGCTAGCAGCGGTCGCAGTTCCTGTTCAAAGTGTTGATGCTGTTGAGTTACCATCGGTAACAAGCGCACTCTGATGGCATCGAGTTGTTCACTGGGTGTCCGACCATCAGGTGTCCGTTTACTAACTTGTGCTAGCACCTGTTGTTTCAAACCAGCCACCCGCACCATAAAGAATTCATCGAGGTTGGAGCTAAAGATGGCCATGAACTTCAGACGCTCTAACAGAGGTGTTCGGGGGTCCGTTGCTTCATGTAATACTCGGTTATTGAACTCCAACCAGCTCAGTTCTCGATTGAAGTAATAGTCAGTGTCACTCAGATTAACCTCAACTGTGGTTTGTTCTGTGGTCTGTTCTGTGGTCTGTTCAAATTCAGGCGTATTCTTTTGAAGCTCAACTGTGGTCTGTTCAAATTCAGACTTATTCTTTTTAGCTTTACCCATGATGCTCAGAGTGAACCCACTCGATCAGGTTGTTTTGTGGCAACGAAAGAATGGTCTTCCAGATTCTAGCGTTAAACGAACCTCAAGGATTGAACACTTCGTCTTCTCTACCTACCCACCACTGACCTAAATTCATCAAATCCTGGTGAATATCTTCTAGTTCTCTGATATAAGCTTCCGATGATAGGGTGGCGCGCCGCTCCTGAAGCTTCTTCAGGCGCAGTTGCACGAGTAACCAGGGTTTGGAGATGCCGTCAGTAGCTTCTATATATTGCGCTAACTCTTTACTATTCATCAATTTAACTTGAAATTTGTCTAATTTTTTAATTAAGGTAACACGTAATGTTAATAACTGTAAACTTATTTTAAATTAGAATAGTTATCTGGTATAAAAATTCGCGCAAGGGCAAAATGCAAAAGGCAAGAGGCAAGAGGCAAGAGGCAAGAGGCAAAAGTTCACGTGCATTAGCTTTTCGGCTTCTATCAATTTCCTAACTTTAATGCCTAGTGCTATATCTGGGGTTTACATCAGTTAACTTAGTGGGATGCTCCTTTGGAGCCGCTACGGGATTGACCTTGGCCTTTGGGCCACGCTACGCGAATGGTCACGCTTGTGGCCGTAGGCCAAACGCGAAAGCAAAACTCTATAAGATCTCCCCATCTCCCCATCTCCCCACACCTCCCACACTTCCCACACCTCCCACGATTCCCGACTCCCGACTCCCGACTCCCGATTCCCGACTCCCGATTCCCGACTCTCGATTCCCGATTCCCTATCTTCACATCGACTATCGTTTTAGAACACAACTTGCTATAACTTACTATGGGTAGGGGGGGGATGGAATAGATTGGGCTAACTAAGTTAGTTAACTAACTTAGTCTAGTCGGTTGTCAAAAACCCTAATTAGCCATTGGCTATCCTGGGGCTATTCCTCCCTTACCGATATTTACCATGTGCTCTGACCACAAGCGAACTCTAAAAAATATGTTGAAAAAAGTTATTGCCCAGCTCAAAGACTGGTTCCCTGCTCCAGAAGTCCATGCCCACTGCGACGGACCTTGCGGGGTGTATGACCCAGCTGCTGCACGTATCACCGCTGAGGCAGTACTCTCCATGACCAAGAAGATCCTTGATCTTGAGCCACCTGCGAGTAATGATCAACCAGCATTAGCTGCTTACAACAATACCCTATCCCGGTTCATTGCTATTAAGGAAGAGCAGGCTCAGAAGACCAAAGAGGAAATACTGATCCTGTGGACAGACTATTTCAAGCCAGTACACTTGGAGCAGTTCCCAGACCTACACGATACCTTCTGGAAAGCTGCAAAGTTATGCTCTGCCTGCAAGGTGGAAGTTAGCCTTGAGCACGCCAATGAGCTACTTGATGCAGTAGAGAATATCCACAAGATTTTCTGGGCAACCAAGAATCGCGATATTGTCTGGTATAAGGCTAGCTAAACCTCAGAATGTAGAATGTAGAATGTAGAATGTAGAATGTAGAAGGCAGAATGTAGAAGGCAGAATGTAGAAGGCAGAATGTAGAAGGCAGAATGTAGAAGGCAGAATGTAGAAGGCAGAATGTAGAAGGCAGAAAGCAGAATGTAAAATTCTTAATTCTTAATTCTTAATTCTTAATTCTTAATTCTTAATTCTTAATTCTTAATTCTTAATTCTTAATTCTTAATTCTTAATTCTTAATTCTTAATTCTTAATTCTACATTCTTAATTCAAATGCTTTTTACCAAAAACAGTATTCCTGAGCTAGCACTGTGGATATTGCGAAAACGGTTGCGCTTCCGAGTTACAGGAGTATCCATGACTCCCCTGCTCAAACCAGGAGAGGAAATCTTAATTGATCCGAGAGCTTATCGGCACATTCCGCCCAAGGTTGGTGACATCGTTGTTGCTAGACACCCTTACCAAAACCAGTTGCGATTGGTGAAACGGGTAACTTTGGTGCTCGAAGATGGACGTTGTTTCCTGAAAGGAGACAACCGATTAGAAAGTACCGATAGCCGCTCTTTTGGTTTAGTGGATTCTCAACAAATTATTGGTAAAGTAACCAGTAGTTTTTTTTAGTCATTTTCTTTAACATGCCAAAGCTATCCCTTGGAATGCCTTTTTGGTTTTACCCACGCCACTCGCCCAAGAATTAGCAAGCCAATCGCTGAAGCAGAACCGACGAACAGATGAAGCGCCTGCTGTCCGGTAACAATCAGGGCAATACCAAAACCAACAGTGATCACATTTGAGAATAATGGGAATAGAAAAACTCGCCAGTCCCTCATAACTACGTACCAGTTATAGACAAAAATTATCGAAGGAACTAATTGCACCAACTGCATTAATTCTTTGCCCTCTTGAACACCATAAAGTAGGGGAACAGCAACCGTGCTGGCAACTAAGATCAAATCCAGAAAGCGGGATTTTTTCAGTCCTAGGGCAATCAAGCACATGCCAGCAGTAATGAAGGTATAGAATAACTGATTGAGATCAGAAACTTGGCTGACATAAATCCAGTCATCCCCGATGTGTTCAGCAATTTCGTAGGAGTTAGCGATCGCAAAACAAGCATAGCCACAGTAGATCAGTGGTAGCGATCGCACCTTGACTACAGAAGTATAGAATTGACTCCAATAAGAAAAAATCCAGATGTTAACCGCAGCAACCAGATAGACCGATAGATGGGCGGCAATTATTGCCAATTTCAACAGCGTGGGCATTGATTAGAGTAGTGTGATATCGTCTCTAGGAGCATATCTATCATAGTAATAATTCAGCTATCAGCCGTCAGCAGTCAGCTAATGCGCTATGCCCACGCTACTGGAGGTGTTTATGGGAAGGAAGTCCTAGCGCTTGTGTTGTCTTCCACACAGCTACCTTACACCCAGTCACCCTTTTTACCGTTATCCTACTTAATTTCCTGACTTCACAAATTGCAGTTCATACAGATAAGCATACCTTCCCCCTTGAGCAATTAATTCGGTATGGGTTCCAGTTTCCACAATCTCACCTTTTTCCAGAACTACAATTAAATCAACATCAGCAATAGTGGAAAGTCGATGAGCAATTACTAAGCTAGTGCGTCCTTTAAAAAGCTGTTTAATAGACTCTTGAATCAGTTGTTCTGATTCAGAATCTAGAGCCGAGGTGGCTTCATCTAAAATAACAATTTGGGGATTTTTGAGCAAAACTCGGGCGATCGCAATCCGTTGTCGCTGTCCTCCTGATAGTTTCACACCCTGCTCACCAATAATGGATTGATAACCATCAGGGAAACCCATAATAAAATCATGGGCATTGGCAGCTTTTGCTGCTGCTTCAATTTCGAGATCTGTGGCATCTAGCTTACCGTAAGCTATGTTCTCTCTTACTGTGCCGTAGAGCAGTAACGTTTCTTGGGGCACGATGCCAATATGCGATCGCAAGGAGCTTAAAGTAATATCTTGTAGATCATGTCCATCAAGTAATACTCGTCCCTTTTGGGGATCGTAAAACCGAGCGGCTATTTTAGCAACAGTGCTTTTTCCCGAACCAGAAGAACCCACTAACGCCACTGACATCCCCGGTTGAATGTCTAAATTGAAGTTTCTGATCACTGACTGATTGTTGTGATAAGCAAACTCCATCCCTTCAAATTTGAGATTGCCCTGTATCGAGGTCAAGTTAATCGCATTTTCCTTCTCTTTAACCTCTACTTTGGTATCTAAAATCTGAAAAATTCTTTTGGCTGATACTCCTGAAATTTGGATAATATTGACTAATCCATTAAACCGATTAATCGGTTTATTTAAAAGGGTGACATAGGTTAACAGGGCTGCTAATTCCCCAATAGTCAGATGGCTAACCATCACTCCCCAAGCACCGAAAACTAATGTCAGTAAATTTCCCAGTTCATTCAGGGTATTAATAATCGGTACGAATATAGACCAAAATCGAGTTGCCTTAAGATTCTCTTCCCGATAGTTACGACTAAATTCGCTAAATCGGTCAATTTCATACTGCTCGTTACCAAAAGACTTGATAATTTTAATATTCGAGATAGTATCTTGTAAGTGGTTACTAATTAAATCAGCTTGATCGTTAACCGATTGATAGATTTTTTGTAGTCTTTTCTGAGAAAATTGTAAAATATAAATGATGAAAGGCCAGGTAATGGCAATCATGATTGCCAGCAGCCAGTTACTGACAAGGATATAGATGAAAACGACAATAAACGCAAAACTATCGATTAATATAGCAATTAAATTAGCAGACAGTAATTGCCCGACTATATCCACATCTCTTGCCAACCGTGACATTAATTCGCCCGTGCGTTGGCCTTCAAAAAAACTAATGGATAGACCTTGAATATGTTGATATAAATCTAGGCGAATGCTCTCAATAGTTTTTTGTCCGAATACTTTGATTGCATAGAGTTGAAAAAATAGCAAAGCACCGGCTGCTAAAGTCATAGATAGGATAATTACTCCTACCCAAGGCAGCATATTAAATTGTTTTTCGGGAATCACTACATCTATAACATAGCGATTAACCTGGGGAATAAAGAAGTTTATAAATGAAGCAAAGATAGTTAAGACTATAGCGAATAAAAAGGGTGCTTTATGCTGCCAACCATAGTCAAATAGACGCCGGTATAAATGCGTCTCTAGTTCTTCCGGTACTTTCTCTATTTCATTATCTGTCTTATTATCTGTATCTGTATCTTTATCATCATCTAGCTGATCTTCTAATTTATCTGGATTATTATCTAATTCTTGTTGTAACTTTTCTGGTTCATCATTAGTAACTTGAGGGATTTGATCAGTTTTCATTTTGACCCATGGGTGAGGATAATTTCAGCAATAGCTTGAGAAATTGGGAAGTGGGGGGAAAACGTCTCCAACCAGAAAAATTCCCCAACCGGGTTAACTTCCAGGAATACATACCGACCATCAGGGGTAAGAATAATATCAATGGCTCCATAGTTTAAACCAAAATAAGCCATCAGTTTGAGCAACTTTTTTTCAATATCTTCGGGTAAATCATAGGCTTTCCAAGATTTAACTAACGCTCGGCCTTCCTTGCGCCAGTCGAAAGTAGAGCCTTCTAAGCTCTGGGAATCCACGGCAGCAGTAAATATACGGTGTCCCACGATCGTGGTTCGTAATTCTAGAGCCTTGGGCACTTTTTCCTGAAAGGTCATCGGACAGAAACGCAGTCCTTCCACATGCTCTAAATCCTCTGCTGTGACTGGGTTCGTGAAAACAACCTGTTCTTGCCCTTGCTCTCCATAGATAGCAAAGGAAGATAGCATTTTGGTAATGATACCCTGGTCTTGACATTCAGAAGCAAATTGCTTCACTGCCTCTGGATTGTTGGTACTGAGGGTACGGGGCGTAATCAAGCCCACCTCTCGTGCCACTTGGAGCTGTAGTTGCTTATTGTTAGCGACATCAACATTAGACATTTTGTCGAAGTGGAATGCCTTGATGCTGGCAATCATACCCCTAACCGTGACTCGACATTCCTTAATTGCAGCGTTTCGATACTGCTGATCCATGGTGTCGGGAATTTTGTTCCCATAGCGCATCCGTCGATACCAAACCGAGGACACTTCACTCAAATCTAGCTTCTGTTCCCCATCCGTAATAATTACTCCCTGAGAATTGCCCTCGTAAATATCTAGCTGCACTTCGGTGGGATATCTATCGGTATCAAAACGAAATGCTTTTCCTCCTTGAGCTTCAATGGCTTTGATAACTAGAGGAATACTCTCGTTGTCTCGGCTAAATGTAATGATTAATACTGTCATTTTATTTTATAAGGGAGTAGGGAGTAGGGAGTAGGGAGTAGGGAGTTGCGTAGGGTGCGTTAGGGGTGCAAAGCCTCTGATTTTACCTGGTAGCTAGGGTTGGGATAGTGCGCCCCGTAACGCACCACCGGGTCTATAGCTTTTAAGAAATCAGAGCTTCTGCGATCGCATTAGAAATGGGGAGTTCCAAATCTCGTTCTAACATGCCCCATTCCCCTCCGGGGTTAACTTCCAAAAACACATAGTCTCCTGAGGGTGTCACGATAAAATCTAAAGCTCCATACAGTAAGCCAAAGTTATCCATCAAGGCTTTTATTCGAGCCACAATTTCATCAGGCAGCTCATGGTGTTGCCATGCACCTGTGCCAGCATTAGGGCGACGCCAATCAACTGTGGATTTTTCATAAATAGACGCATCTAACGCTCCTACAAACACCTTGCCCTGAACAAATATCACTCGCAGTTCCAACTGCTTAGGAATTTGCTCTTGAAACACCATCGGACAATAGCGCAGGGATTCAGCATCCAGCAAATCTTCTTCTTTAACAATACTGGTATAAAGGAAAAAAGGAGTATATTCCATACTGTAGGATAAAGCTGTTAACAGCTTTGTTACCATTTTACCCTTCACTTGTTGAAAAAACTCTCTTACAGCTTCTGGATCATTGGTGATTAAAGTCCGGGGAATCACAAGACCCACCTCAGAAGCTAACCGCAATTGACGCTGCTTATTGTTGGCAGCTTCGGCTTTTGCTAAATCATCAATCCATCGCACTCCTCTGAGACTATCCCAAAGTCCTGATAATGTTGCTAATGATTCCCGGATACAACTTTCTTGGAACTGGGGATCAAGATTTTGACCTAGGTTAGGTTGCCATATACGGCGCATCCAAACTGCTTTTACGTCCTCGCTACTGATCACTTCAGCGCCATATTTCAGCCTATAGCTGCTCTGGGATTGATCAAACTTTGCCCTGAGTTGCACGTCTAAGGGAAATTTATCTGTGTCGAAGCGAAATGGTCGCGCCCCTTTTTTTGACAAGGCTTCTGCTACTCGATCTATTGTGAAAAAGTCACCACTGTGGGTAAGTAATAAAATTAAGTCACCGGACGAAGACATAAAACTTTTTATTTTCCATTGGGAAAGCGCAATCGTTAGATTTTTAGGCTTTTAATCAGATTCAGTGGTCGTATTTTTTTTATAAACACGACCACTACCGATAGATTCTTCAGTCCTTTGTTGAGGGTGCTACCTCTTCAAAAGAACGCCTTAATCTTCTACCACTCCTCGTAATCAGAAGGATACTTCTGGGTTTCAACTTCTTCAGAATCAGAAGGATACTTCAGAGTTTCCTTATCATCATAAGAAGCAGTTTCAGATTGGTTAGCACCCGCTTTTTGCTCTTCTAGGAAGTGAGCGAAGAATGGCTTGAATTGAGTATTGGATTCTTGATTTTGCATATCGAATCATCCTTTACGGTTAACAGTTTAGTGGCTGTCAATTTCTTCAATCAACACGTCCACCATAATTAGATTACCAGACTTTTTTTCATCAGCACTTATTGTATACAATTCTTTACTTTTTTTTTTGCATACAGAGTTCTGTCGTCGCAATATTATATAGAACATTATTTGTCAATAC
>NZ_JAAHFV010000242.1:0-10089 GCF_010672755.1 Moorena sp. SIO1F2 | reverse complement strand
TAACCCTACTTCTATCCAAAGAACTACCTACTCTGGAATACCAATCCACATCCTCAAGCTTTGATGAAAGCTGGAGGATGTGGATTGGTATTCCAGAGTAGGTAGTTCTTTGGATAGAAGTAGGGTTGGGGGCATAGATAATTTCCTTATCCTTTGGATATATATCCTTTTGATGATGGGTTTTATATCTGCCAGTCTAGCAAAATCCTCAAAAGTTGGTTGAATCTGGTTCCATACTATGGGGGATGAGCTTTGTTGATTTAAAATTATTTATCTATTACTTAATTTAAGATTAGTTTTATGAAGACTAAAGGATTTCACCATGTAGCGATTATTTGCTCAGATTATGAAAAATCGAAACAGTTTTATGTGGATATTTTAGGGTTTTCGATTATTGAAGAAACCTTCCGAGCTGCGAGAAAGTCTTATAAATTGGATTTACAAGTGGGTGATGGGGATAGGATTGAGTTATTTTCGTTTCCTAATCCCCCTGAACGAGTTAGTCGTCCCGAAGCTTGCGGATTGAGACATTTAGCATTTCAAGTAGATGATATTCAAGCGTCGGTGAATTATCTCAAATCCAAGGGTGTGGATGTAGAAAGGATTAGAATTGATGAGCATACTGGGAAGCGATTTACGTTTTTTCAAGACCCAGATGGATTGCCGTTAGAAATGTATGAAAGTTAAATGGAATCGGGAATCGGGAATCGGGAATCGGGAATCGGGAATCGGGAATCGGGAATCGGGAGCAGGGAGCAGGGAGCAGTGTATTCATAATAGTAACCCACCCCTAACCCCTCCCAGGATGGGAAGTGAAAATATTGTATAATTTCCTAAGAAGTAAAATTTTCAAGGAAACTAAAGAAAATGTCTTGGGATAGCTACATCGATAATCTAAGAGGTTGTCTGAGAAGTCTCATTTGCTACATCCAAGCCCCCGTTGGTCCCCCGAGCGAGCAATCCCTCGGTCGGGGGACTTTTAGAAGCAAATTGACTCTTCCCCCAAAGTTGGGGGGCTAGGGGGGCAAAATTCAGTATCAAAAAACTTTTCAGATATCCTCTAATTGGACAATCTAAAGACGCTAATGGAAGGTAACAAAATAAGTATAGCTGTTTTTAGCCTAATGAGGTACAAATATTTTTTTACTTCTTCCCTCTTTTGACTTTACTGCTCCCTGCTCCCTGCTCCCTGCTCCCTGCTCCCTGCTCCCTGCTCCCTGTTCCCTGTTCCCTGTTCCCTAAAACCCAAAAACTCCTTACTAGCTTGAAAACCGCTATAGAGTAAAGCAATGACTAAAACAAGTGATCTATATTCTCTGTATGATGTTGATAATGAAAAATGGTTATTAGAAACTCTGAAACTCCTAAAAGAAAAACGACTAGGAAATCTCGACATAGAGCATTTAATTGAGGAATTAGAAGGATTGATTCGTCGAGATAAATTAACAGTTGAAAGTTTTTTAGAACAAATTATCCGACATTTATTACTCCTGAAATATTGGCAAGAGCAATATGACTATAACGCGAACCATTGGCAAGCGGAAATTATGAGCTTTAGAACCCAACTGGACGAGTATTTAACTAAAAATCTCCGCAATCATTTACAAGAAAATCAAGCCAAAGTTTATAAAAAAGCCTTAAAATATGTCAGAAAAAAAACCGCTATGATGATTCAATTTCCTGAAGACTGTCCCTATGCTCTCGAACAATTATTAGATCAAGATTGGCTGCCTTGAAAAGCTGATATTTAAGTAGTCAGCGGTCAGTGGTCAGCAGTCAGCGGTCAGCTTTGTGGCACAGGCTTTGGCCTTGGCCAAAAGGCCACGCGGGGCGCGTTTGGCCACGCTGTGCGAACGAGGCTGGGACCTACCCATTAGCTGATAGCTGTTCGCGTAGCGTGCGCGTAGCGCATTAGCTGAATGCTTACTAAAACAAAGATTGAACTTGAAGTATTGAGTCAAATACCACTTGATTGCTAGCAGCGCTGTCATCAAACTCATTAATAGAGTTACTAGGATCAATAAACCCAATGATGTAGTAGGAACCAGGGTTGAGGTTCGGAAAAGAACCACTCCATGTTGCGTAATCCCAATTGAAAGGATCTAAGGAACTTATTGTATCGCTACCAAGTAACCAGTGGGAACCGCTGGAGTTAGTCACATCATTGTCTGTAGATGCATAGAAATTGACGTTGAAGTTTCCTGATGCTGCTGTACCGTTGTTACGAGTTACAAAACGTGTAGTTAAGTTATCTCCTGGTTTAATCGAGTTAGATGAAAGGTAGTCAAAGTCAGTACCAAACCATTGATCATAATCCACAAGATCAGGTTTATCTACTGGATTAGGATCGTTTGTCTTCCAATCCTCTATCAAATCGGTCATGTATTTCTGTAAGCGAATAGCTTCATTCCGATCAGAAAACCCGGCTCTTGTCAGACCAATAACATATTCTGAGCTACCCTCAGAACGCCATACTGGACCACCACTATTACCTCCAGTAGCATCAAGATGGTGTTCAATCTGATAGTTATCAGCGGAATTAATATTACCAGAAATTGTATACATTTCCGCAGAATGATCTATTCCTGCAAAACTACCTTGCCAATTATTTTCAACAATTCCCTCACTGTTGATTGTGTTTTTAGGATACCCAGTTATATTGACATTTAAGTCGTTATACCAACTAAGATCCGAATTCCATTGCCATCCCATCCAACCAGTGTAATTACCAATATTGCGATCGAGGGTTAAGACCGCCCAATCATAATTCCAGTGATTTTCATCATCGTCAGCATCAGCAATAATTCCATCACCATCATTATCTGCTGTATAACCGTTCACCGTATGAAAAGAGGTTACACCCACTTGACCATAATATTTTTCTTGACCATCTTGACCGAGATATATGGATATTTCGTCTGCATAGCCACCATTTCCTGCAGAGTCAGAACGAGTGCTGTTGAAGATACCATGAGCTGAGGTTAGAAAATGGTGAGGACCAATCATCACCCCAGATGAACCAAACCACTCATCCCCAAACCTAGCTGTGATCAAACCTACTTTAGTCCAAGGATTGCTGGTCGTATTTGTTACCCTAGTTCTGTCATCATCACCGAAAACTCCATTTAATGAAGGATTTGGATTAGTTCCTGCTGATAGCTGTATTCCAATTTGCTGATCCTCTACGGTTAGAGTGGTGTTTGTATCCTCTTGTCCTAACAATTCTAATTCTTCAGAAGTTGACTCTGCTGCTGATGCTAAATTTGATAATCCATTTTCTTGCTCTGTGGCTGGATCTAAGGTATTAACTTGAACATCAACAACATCCTCTATGTCTTCTGGCAAAACATTGCTAAGTGTTTCCGAACTGTTACCCTCAACAAAAAGTTCGTAGTCACCGTCAAGAGTTAAAGGTTTATAGTCTCTTGGTCCAGCATTGAGGTAATCAGAGTCTACTCGTACTAAAACATTATCATTACGCCATCCGGTCAGAGTATCATAACCAAGAAATTCTGAATAATCGTCATCACGAGGAGCTACTAAATATAATCTAGAGTCAAGTTGCTCGTCGTAGTCTAAACCGTCATTAGTATATTGTAACGAAGTCATTGCTATTGCCTCTAACGTTTGAATTAAGTAGAACTTGTGTATTTCTGAGCAACCGATTACTAACTGCCATGACTACCCTAGTGGTAGGCATTAAGCAATTAGTAAATTCCCTGAATGCTAAGTGCTGATAGCTGATGCAGGAAGTATCTATAGACTGATCAGGCCAAACACCAAAAGTTATGCAGTAAACTTTCAATATGTTGACAGTTACAGATTCCAAAAAAAATCACAAAAATGCCTCTGTTAGTAGCGAGTAAAAACCTTATTAGTCAAAGCTAGTAAATCGTAATTTTATTGGTTATTGGTTTATTCATTAACCGGTCAGTTCATCTAAAAATCAAGCATATCAAGTCAATTAATTAGCCCATCTAGACCCCAAGACTCACGCGAGAACCATGAACTGACCTATCGAAGACAGATAGTTTGAAGCTGGATTTAAGTAATTAGTTAGGAGTTTTATAAACTTTTGGTATTGATGGCTTACTTATATCCAATCAAATTTTATATCTAACTCAGAGAAAATTTATAAATTTCACGGAAAACTCACTAAACCTTTAACTATATAAAGCTTTGATAAAGATGAGATAAAATATGCATATTTTATCCATTTTTGCACAATGGATGTAATCTATAGCGTTTCTCATAGTTATGAGGTACATTCAATTTTTCCATGGGTTACTCCCTACTCACTACTCTGTGAAACCTAGGACGAAGTACCTGACCCAATTGAGAAACGCTATAATATATTGACATCTCCACTAGAAATGGTAGAGAACACAAATTAACCACTAGTAGCCATTTGCTGTTAAAGAAGTCATACCACCCACATCAAGGTTCGATCCCATGGCTGTATAAAACGCGATGTTCTGAAGGAACATCGCGTTTTATACTTTGGGCTAATCCCATCTAGGGATCACCTTCACTCAATCTTCTGTAGCCCAGCACCTCAATGCGATCGCAAACAACCGTCATCCTTCAACCTACCCTAAGGCAAGGCCAATAACCTTCAACCTTTAACCTTCAACCTTTAACCTTCAACTTTAAACATTCAACCAATACCATTCAACCAATACCAACCGCAACTTAATTGACCACCGATGGCTTCAACTCATCTTCGGTGTCAGCACTGGTTGCCTTAAGGCCATTATCCGGCAAGGGATGACGAGCCTCAATGAGTTTGATCGCACGACTGACACTTTCTGGCAGAATCACCACTAAACCACCATCAGCCACTTTATCCAAACCCCTATCAATTGCCTCTGTTTCGTTGAGGATAATCTCATAGTTGGACTCGCGATTTTCCTCTCGTATGCCCTTACGAATTAACTCAGCTGCATCACCACTGGGACGTCCTCTTAAGTCATCATCTTCTTTGATAATAATCCTGTCAAAGATTTTTGCTGAGAGTCGTCCTAATTCAATAAAGTCTTCATCCCGGCGATCCCCAGGACCACCCACAACCCCAAAGCGCTCTCCCGGCCAGTTGCGCACAAAACTACCCAATGCCTCGTAACTAGCTGCATTGTGGGCATAATCCACTAGAGCATGATAACTGCCAAGATTGAACAAATTCATTCGTCCGGGTGTCTGGTCTACAGAAGCCCGAAATGTGGTCAATGCCTTTCGAATGGCCTCAATCGAGACTCCTTGAGCAAAGGCAGCGAGACTCGCAGCTAGAGCATTAGCAATCATAAAAGGTGCCCGTCCCCCAATTGTCACTGGCACATTAACTGCCTGCTCAATCCGCAGGGTCCAATCCCCTTTGATGATAGATAAATAACCATTTTCGTAAACCGCCGCCAGACCACCACCACTAGTGTGATTTTTGACCAACTCATTCTCTGAGTTCATCGAGAAATAAGCCACTTGACCCTTTACCTTTTCTGCCATAGCTCTGACTAGGGGGTCATCAGCATTGAGGATAGCATAGCCCTTCGGACTCACCACTTCCGCCACAACACTCTTCACCTTGGCCATCTGTTCAATGGTGTCGATGTCTCCAATTCCCAAGTGGTCAGCGGAGACATTTAAAACCACCCCAATATCACATTTGTCAAAGGCCAAGCCAGAACGCAGGATCCCACCCCGGGCAGTTTCGAGGACTGCCACCTCAACTGTAGGGTCTCTGAGAATTACCTGAGCACTTTGGGGTCCAGTGGTATCACCTTTTTCCACCATATATTCATCAATGTAGATGCCATCTGTGGTGGTATAGCCCACAACCTTTCCAGTTTGGCGATAGATATGGGCAATTAAGCGGGTTGTCGTGGTTTTCCCATTGGTACCTGTAATCGCGATGATGGGAATACGGTTAGGTTGGCCATTTGGGAAGAGCATATCTAGGACTGGTGCTGCCACATTCCGGGGCTGACCTTGACTAGGACAAACATGCATCCTAAAGCCAGGGGCAGCATTCACCTCAACCACCACCCCATCAGCTTCCCGTAAAGGCTTAGTGATATCGGAGGTGACAATATCAATTCCAGCAATATCCAGACCAATAATTTTGGCAACCCGCTGTGCCAGCCAGATAGTTTCTGGATGGATGTTATCGGTGTGGTCTACAGCAATACCCCCAGTGCTGAGATTGGCAGTTTCCCGCAAGTAACAAACTTCCCCCTTTCTGGGTATACTGTCCAATCTGTACCCTTGCTTCTTCAATACACTGTCACTGGTAGCGTCTAACACAATTTTAGTCAAGAGATTGTCGTGTCCCTCACCGCGATGGGGATCAAGGTTAGTTTGCTCAATCAGTTCCTCAATCGTAGACCTACCATTCCCCACCACATGGGCAGGGATACGCTCTGCTACCGCTACTACCTTGCCATTGACCACAAGAATCCGGTGGTCAAAACCTTTATAATAGCGCTCCACAATCACAGAGCGGGAGACTTCTTTGGCGGTCTTATAGGCAGTCTGCGCCTCTTCCCAGCTATTAATATCGAGGGTAATGCCTCGTCCATGATTCCCATTCAGGGGTTTAATCACAATCGGGTAGCCACCTACATACTCAATTGCCCCTTCCAACTCATCTAGGAATCGAATCGTTGTCCCCCGGGGAACCGGTACACCAGCATCCCTCAGGATTTGTTTGGTACCTTCTTTATCACAAGCCAACTCAACCCCTAAAATCCCTGAATAATCACTCAATGTGGCTTGAATCCGCTTTTGGTGGACACCGTAGCCCAGTTGAATCATCGCTCTCGCGCTCAGCTGCATCCAGGGAATTTCTCTGGCTTCGGCTTCCTTAACCAGGGATTGAGTGCTTGGTCCTAAAGCTGAATTATTAGCCAGTTCTTGTAAATCTTTCAGGTCTTGTTCTAATTCACTTTGGGGATAGGTTTGCTTATCAATGATGCTACGACACAGCCGCACAGCTGCCCTAGCGGCATAACGACCCACCTGCTCATCAATGTACTCAAATATGACCTGGTAGACTCCTGGTGTCGCTGTTTCCCTAGTGCGACCAAATCCAACCCTCATGCCAGCCAGATCTTGTAGTTCTAGGGCAACGTGTTCAATGATGTGCCCCATCATGGTGCCTCTGGCAACCCGAGCAAGGAATCCCCCCCGGACACCAGGGGAACAGAAATGCTCTTCCAGACTGGGTAGGACAGTCTTTAGTCCCTTATAGAAGCCAGGAATCTCGTTGGAGGGGGTATTTGCCAATTCCTCTAAATCGAGACGCATGACAATAAGTTTGTGATGTCCAATACTCCAATAATTAGGGCCACGTAAAGTCTGGATTCTCAGAATTCTCATATCAACTGAAACTTCGGTGGTGATGCTCGCTGAATGTGCAAGGAAGCCTAAAGACGCAATTCATCAAATAAAATTCGCCTTTATCGCCTACTTTGGCACATTATGAGACGATTGGCACGCTTGAAAAGTCTAGCTCCAATCCGGGAATCAGGGGATCCGGTAGGCTGGTGATTAGATTTGGGATAATCTATTAATCATTAACCTTGGACAGATAAAAAACTGTTCTCTGTGAACAGTTTTTTCAAAATTATCCATAATTATCCATTGCACCCAGCAAGTCCTCAGATGAGTTCCCCCAACTACAGTCATGAGGAAAACCCCTGATTAAGGCGCTGCATCCCTTGGCACAGGGCAGGTAAAGCCATACTCAAAAGCGTGGGCTGGTATTGTGCTTGTTCTCCAAGACGGAAGGTTTAGCTTTCTGCTGTGAATAAGGAACGCTTGTGAAAGTGGTAGCGATCGCCATGACACAGAACATGCACTCGCAGATTGTGGATACTGATCGGGTCGTTATGACCAATCTTAGGCTGGTTGGTGTAAGACATTTCCTTGGGATCAATAATTGTGACAGTGCCTTTACCCATCACTTCTAACCAACCATTTTTTTCAAACAAAGCACAGGTATCTTCATCGATTCCGATGGCCAATCGCTCCGGATGTTCCGAAATAGCACTGATCAGGCGTGCCATACGATTCCGATGGTAGAAATGTTGATCGACAATCACCTCTGGAATGATTCCTAAGCCCATGGTTATATCCACCAAAGAACGATTAGGAAACTCACCACTACCACCACCAGCAATCATGTGATGACCCATAACTGCAGCCCCAGCACTTGTCCCAGCTATGGTAATCTCGCTCTGATGAACCCGCTGCCGAACTTTTTCCATTAAGGGGGTATCGGCTAGTAGCCCGCACAAGCGTAGTTGGTCACCTCCAGTCATGAATACCCCGGTACAGATTTCCAAGTACTCTAGTAAGTCTTGGTTTTCTGCTTGATAGCGATCGCGTATATCTAGCAACCGAATTTCCTCGGCTCCCATGTCTTCAAAGATGCGTTGATAGCGACTGCCAATCACGGTTGGTTCTCTGGAGGCTGAAGGGATAATGGCAAGGCGAGCATTAGTTCCTCCAGCACGCCGAAAAAAAGTTTGCAGGATCTCTCGTCCGTGAACTTTATCTTCAGCGCCGCCGATTACCAAAATAGCTGGTTGAGTGGACTTAGGCATCCTCATTCTTTGCAATTGAGATTCTAACTGCTGCATTATATTAGTAATGGGCATGAGGTGAGTTGAATACTTTTGAGTAGTGCTTTTTAGTTAAAATGCCACATTATAGCAATTTTTCCGTTGAATCCGTGATTTTTTAATGATATTCACGCATTATAGCCTTACCATTTATGCATAATCACTGATTATGTATCTTAGCCTCTTCCCACAGGATTTTTAGCTCCAGACCCCTACCCTCCCTTAACTCCTTGTGCGATTTGACATTATCACTCTGTTTCCGGATTTCTTCACCTCTCCCCTGAGTTCAGGGCTACTTGGTAAGGCACTCCTCAAACAAATAGCCGAAGTGCATCTGATCAACCCCCGAGACTTTGCTACTGACAAGCATCGACGAGTTGATGATGAACCCTACGGTGGTGGGGTGGGAATGTTGATGAAACCAGAGCCGATTTTTGCGGCTGTAGAGTCTTTACCCATTTTACCCCAGCGTGATGTCATCTTAATGACTCCCCAGGGGCAACCGATGAAACAGCAATTGTTCAAAGAATTGGCCACAGGTTATGATCAGCTGGTGATAATTTGTGGACACTACGAAGGTGTGGATGAGCGGGTATTACATTTAGTCACCCGAGAGGTATCACTGGGGGATTTTGTCTTAACCTGTGGAGAAATCCCAGCCCTAGCCATGATTAATGGTGTCACCCGGTTGCTACCAGGAACAGTAGGCAAAGCCGAATCCCTTAAATTAGAAAGCTTTGAAGCCGGGTTACTGGACTATCCTCAGTACACCAGACCTGCTGAGTTTCGGGGATGGAAGGTTCCAGAGGTTCTGTTATCAGGACATCATGGGGAAATTGACCGTTGGCGTAAAGAGCAGCAAATTCAGAGAACCAAAGAACGCCGTCCTGATTTGTTTGACACTCTCTAAATAGCAAAGGGAACAGGGAGTAGGGAGTAGGGAGTAGGGAATCGGGAATCGGGAGTAGGGAATCGGGAATCGGGAGTAGGGAATCGGGAATCGGGAATCGGGAATCGGGCATGGCTTGTCAAATGAAAATGGTATATAAAAAGAGATTGTCAAGCTCCTACTAAGGCAAACTTTAAGATAAATACTGTTGCTAAAATCCACATGGTAATAGTCGTTTCGTGAACTTTACCCTGAAAAGCTTTCAACAGAGGAAAGGTTATTAAACCGACAGCTAAGCCATCAGCAATCGAATAACTTAAAGGCATGATCAAGATGGTGAGAAATGAGGGAATTGACTCGGCTGGATCGTCCCAATGGATTTTTCTAACACTTGGGATCATCAACACTCCAACCATGACTAAGGCTGGTGCTGTGGCGAAGCTGGGAATGGCAGATAGAAAGGGAATGAAAACTATGGATAAGGCAAATAAAATGGCAGTAACAACGGCAGTCAAGCCAGTGCGTCCCCCTTCTAAGAGTCCTGATGCGGACTCAATATAGGTGGTTACGGTAGAGGTGCCA
>NZ_JAAHFV010000241.1:0-10133 GCF_010672755.1 Moorena sp. SIO1F2 | reverse complement strand
TTATCTTCTACTAACAACACTTTTTTTTTGGAGAAATGCCCACATCTTCAGCAAATTTTTTAGAGACTAGGTTTAACCATTCTGTATTGACTCTGGGGATTAAATACCATAAAGTTTTTCCAGTCTTAGGTTGGACAAATCCATAGACATACAACCATTGATAACGATGTTGAACAATCGCCATTGGTCTTTATCCTATTTTCGACCATCCCTTTTTTAAGATTGGTTTTAAACCGACTCTATGTTCATCGAAAAACCACAGTTGTATTTCTGAGTTTAAATCGGCTTGTTCTATTTTTTTTACTTTGATTGGTAAATTGTTAATAAATTATTCTTGTTCAATTTTATTTCCTTTCCTATGTTTTTGTCTCGGACTCTGCCATTAAAGTTTGAGCTTTTTTAAGTAATCCCATCCTCTCTTGAAGTTACCGTAAGAGTAGTGCAGCCAAAGCAAGTTGGTAGGCTATGGATCAAAGGTTACAGGTCTTGTTGTAAGGCTGCACTACTCTAAGGTTTCGTCTCTGATTCCAGACTTTTTTAACTCTTTGAAGTTACCGTAAGAGAGGGTCGCCTTTATAGGGACAGGTTATGGGTAATATTTTTAAGTTATCTGAAATAAGGCCGGAGATGAAACCTTAGAATAAAGAAGCCTTTATAGGCGAAAGGCTATGGGTAAAAGGGATAAAACTCACAGGGTAATCGCATCTTAGTTGAGTTATGAAATTACCATACCCTGGTCTAAAATTTGAATGTACAATTGAGATTGTTCCCTCAGAAACGTTTTAGGCTCTGGTTTATGTGTACCAGTCCTATCAGTGAAGGCTCCTGGAACCTAACGCCGGTTCAATTAATAGATTCAGTCGATCACCTTCTTCGATGGGTCGTCAACAATCTTGGACTGATGCCAAATTATCCCTCTGCGGCACTGGCAGCCAGGATTTTGATCATGAAGTCATTATCCATCCCTGCTTTGTAGCGCTTCATCTTCAGACTCTGGTGGGAGGGTTCGCGCTTGAGTAGATTAACACTCAGGCGGCGTAGCAGCCCGAGATTTTCAGCAGCATAGCCCTGGCGAACCCGACTGGAATCTTCATTGAAAGTGACATCAAGTACCCAATGTAGACTGTTTTCAACACCCCAATGGGAGCGAATCACACGGTTGTGCTGCGAGCCATCCGCCGCCAGGGTACTCAGGTAAAACTGAGTCTGGATCGTGGTTTTGTTCCATAAATACCGCCTTCGCCTCACCATCACCACACTGGTTAAACCCTGCCATTGTGTTTGGCGATGCAACAGGGGGAGTTGGCTCACAGGCACCGCCCACACCTGACGGGTTTCTCTGGGATGATGCCCAGCCTCAACCGTTTGATGGTAACTCAATTCAATCCCCTGCCAGTTCTGGTCTTGGGCCTGGACAAACCAGGCTTCCACCTCCGCCGCTTTGCTTGCCCTGGTTGCCCTTGAGGGCTAAGACATAGTCCCCACCGGCTTCCTTAATTTGTCGTGCAATGTCAATTTGGGTGCCCATCGCATCAAGAGTCACGTTCGCGCAGCGTGGCCTACGGCCAATCGCTCCTTTGAGGTTAAGCAACTTCAACAACAGTGGAACCGCAGTGATTTCATTCGATTGGCTCTCGACTTTTTTTTGTGCCAACATCAGCCCATGTTCACTGCTCCAGGCACTCACGCTGTGCAGCGCTTTGAGGTGCTTCTGGCGATCATAGGAACCTTTGGTCGTCAAGAATCAATATGAATGAGTTCAATATCTAAGCTCTGGGTGATACTGTCCACCCAACTCAGGAAGCCGGTTTCAAGTTCGGTGGGATCAAGAAGGCTAAACACCCGACCAAAGGTATCGTGGGATGGTATCCCATGGGGTAAGTCGAAAAATGTCTCCAGCCACTTTTGCTTAGCTTTACCGTAGGTTTCAATGGCCACAAACCCATCGGCTCCCGCAATCACAGCCAAAATTGCAATGGTGACAATTGCCACCAGATTGTGGTCGCTTCTGCGGCCTACCCGGGGATCCTCGAGATCCTGAAAATGATTGAGCACACTCTTTTTGAGGATCTGAGCCTCGCGCTCCTGCTGAGGTTTAAGAACGGGCTGGTTAAAACCTTTTGTCATGGAACCTTACCGGGAAATCAAAATTGTTGCTGATCCTTAGGTTAACCGCTGGGGTGTCTGTGAGACACATGGAACGGCAAAACCCCTTAATCTACATATCCCGCTTTTTGTCAAGTACAATTTATACCAAACAAAATGCGATTACCCTGCTTAACAGGTGGATTGAGACGAAGATGGGCGAATCAACGTTTGGAGACTTTTACTGAAGCTTTAGAAGCGTTTCGTACAGGGATATCTTATCGTTTTGCTGCTTGGCTAAACCAAAACACGGACGTATTCGCCGCTCATAAAGCCAGGTTTGGCTTGATTTGGGCTTGAAACTTGTTTAAGTCCCGCTAGAACTATTGCGTTTCCTTGATAATTTGAGCTAGAATAGAAAAATTAATGCGCTCGTTCGCGTAGCGTCTCCTAGGTCGAAAAGAGTAGCGGTTTGTGCGCAAGCTGAAAAGCCTCTGCTAGAAGCATAAGCCAAGAATCTAAAAGTAAGCCCAATAACTTTATTGGAGGGTCATTAGGCTGTTTGGCTCAGCCGTTAAGGGTGTAAAAACTCTTAAGAATCCCTCACTATAATCTTTGATTTAGTTATGGGAGTGTCAATCGTTAGCTTCCGCCGCAATTCATCCCACGTCCGAAATCAGTAGCGTCGGCGTGGGATGAGCCGACAGGGCTGCGGCTATCGCATCTTATTTTTGTACATGCTGGCGGGGTGAGGATTTCAGCAATCGAGTCTGGTTTTTAATCAATTGATGAAATCCTTACTGGATCAGGGTTTTGTAATTTAGATGGGGTTTGCCTCTGAAATGGTTACAAACTGATGTGTTTTGTAAGTTTTATCGAACACTTCAAAGATAGATATCTTCTCCTTGCTCTGTGAATCGAACATCTTTAATATTTAACTCAGAGTTAGCGGTAAGAGTTTTACGCAAACTACCGAAAAGGGCAAATTGCTCACAAGTGGAGAGGGAGATAAACTGCCGCTGGGAATCTGGTGATAGGCGCAAATCGACGGTAGCTACACCAGTATTGGCATTGACATTCACGCGGTATCCCGATACATTAAAGTCACTGGAGTTACCAGTATCTAAAACTTTTCCTATAAGTGTATTAACTGGATTTCCTACTGGTACAGCTACCTGTTCAGACACCAGAGACTGACACTGACTGTCAGCCCGATAGACATTAAGAATTACTGGGTTAGCTCGATTGCTATTATTATTACCTTGGCTGACTGTAGCCTTAAGCGCGACCTTACCAACCTTGGTTCCTGGTTGAGTTTCTTCCGTAGGTACAGTAATCTTAGGTAGAGTAGTATTAGAGGTTGCTACACCAGTGGTAGAGCTAGCCTCGGTGGCTGGTTCAGGAGATGGATTCCCTACAAGAGTTTTCTGGGAACCAGGATTGTTATCACTCACCAAACCATAGCTACTGAAACCAACGACAATTGCTGCAATCGAAACAGGAGCTAGATAGTGTTGAAAACTTTTCATTTGGCTTCGGTCAAAACAATGCTTCTAGCTGTTGTCTAAAGCAACAGTTACATCAATCCATATTCAAGGTGGAGCGTGGTTGATCAGGATAAAAGAGTAAAAAAATAGAAACTAGAAAATAAAAATTGAAATCATTTTCACGCTTATATCCCAATTCTGGCGGATTAGGGCTATAGATCAATTTAATTTGGCCATCTCCCGACACTCCCAACACTCTCGACACTCCCGACACTCCCGATCTCCCCATCTGCATTTGTAGTCCTACTTTGAAGAATTGGTATTAACTGTGGGGGAGGCGAAACCCAGCTACCCTGTTGTAATAGCCTTGCTATCCTAAAAGAAGTTCCCCTAATAGGACATCCCCGATTCAATCAACCATGACTAAACAACCAGCCCGAATCTGCATTCTCGGTGGAGGCTTTGGGGGTCTCTATACAGCCCTACGCTTAAGCCAGCTGCCTTGGGAAAAGCCCCAACAACCAGAAATTGTCTTGGTTGATCAAAATGATCGGTTCTTATTTTCACCGCTGTTGTATGAACTGATGACTAGTGAACTACAAACCTGGGAAATTGCTCCACCCTATGAAGAATTGTTAGCAAACACAGGTGTACGCTTTACTCAGGCAGCGGTATCAGGCATTGATGTAGAACAGCAGCGGGTACAGCTAGAGACTGGAGTGGAATTGACCTATGATCGCCTGGTGTTAGCCCTAGGTGGAGAAACCCCCCTAGAGCAGGTGCCTGGGGTGGCTGAGTATGCTATCCCATTCCGAACTATCACTGATGCCTATCACCTAGAAGAACGGCTACGGATTTTGGAAGAATCCGATACAGATAAAATCCGGCTCGCTATAGTTGGTGCAGGTTACTCTGGTGTGGAACTAGCTTGCCATCTAGCCGAACGGTTGGGAGAGCGCGGAAGGTTGCGGTTGATTGAACTCGGTGATGTGATTCTAAGAACATCGACCGACTTTAACCGAGAGGCAGCACGCAAAGCTTTGAATGAACAGAAGGTCTGGATTGATTTGGAAACCAGTGTTGAGTCCATTGGAGCTGACACCATTTCTCTGTTGTATAAAGGACAGGTTGATACTATCCCCGTAGATTTGGTGCTGTGGACAGTAGGCACAAGAGTCACACCAGTTGTGCGATCGCTTCCGCTCAAACAAAACCACCGTGGTCAGCTGATCACCAGCCAAAGGTTACAAGCGGTTGACCATCCCGAAATTTTTGCCCTAGGTGATCTAGCCGATTGCCGAGATGCTGATAATCAACCAGTTCCCAATACAGCTCAATCCGCTTTTCAGCAAGCTGATTATGTGGGTTGGAATGTCTGGGCTTCTTTAACTGGGCGTCCCCTGCTCCCCTTCCGTTACCAGCAGTTGGGAGAGATGATGACTTTGGGGAAAGACAATGCAACTCTTACTGGTTTAGGTGTCAAGCTGGATGGTCCTTTAGCCCACATAGTGCGGCGACTTGCCTATCTTTATCGGATGCCAACTATAGAGCACCAACTGAAAGTTGGCATGAACTGGATTACTCGACCATTAACTGATCTGCTGTCTGGAACATAAAGGTTAGTAAACAGCTAGAGAAAATGTCGCAGAGTCTACCAAAAACTCTTATTATTTGTTAAACTTAAATTAGGGTAACACCGACAGGGATTATTATGTAACTTAAATTAAAGCCGAAAACCAAGGGTTTAGTAGTTGCACTTAGATCCCGGTGTTAGACTTTTTTGACATTTTTATGGCGCTCGCGGGATATTCCGTCAGAGAAGCGCGGAGATACCCCCTGGATGCTATTGCATCTTGCATTGGCGAGCCAGAATTTGCCTTTGGTAGGTTTTGGTAGCTAAAAAGTATCGGCATACATACAGGAAAATGGAAAATTGAAATTAAATGAACAATTAACCATTAACAATTAACCATTAACCATGGAAAAACCGCGAGTAATTTTTCTAGATGCTGTCGGTACACTATTTGGTGTTCAAGGGAGTGTAGGGGAAGTTTATAGTGCGATCGCTAATCAATTTGGGGTTACAGTACCTGCTTCAGCTTTGGACAAAGCCTTTGTCAAAGCCTTCGCCTCAGCAGAACCAGCGGTTTTTCCAGAAACAGATCCTGAAGAAATTCCCCAGCGAGAATTTGAATGGTGGTGGGTGATTGCCTCCCGCACCTTTGAACAAGTTGGTGTACTTGACCAGTTCACCGATTTCATTGATTTTTTTGACGAACTCTATGCCCACTTTGCCACTGGTCAACCTTGGTTAATTTATCCGGATGTTATCCCAGCTCTGAAAGCATGGCAGCATATTGGTATTGAGTTGGGTGTCGTATCAAATTTTGATTCCCGTCTCCATCTTGTCTTAAAAGCTCTAAAATTAGAAGAATTTTTCTCCTCCATCACAATTTCTACCCAAACTGGCTTTGCCAAGCCTGATCCACAGATTTTTGCTGCTGCTTTACAAAAACATCACTGTAGTGCTCAGGAGGCTTTTCATATTGGTGATAGTTTTAAAGAAGACTATCAAGGTGCTCAGGCAGCTGGCTTGAGAGCATTTTTGATCAAGCGCAAACCAATGACTTAACTTAAACGCGATGCTCCTAGGTCGCCGCTACGCGAACGCACCGATTGGTTTCCACACCAGTTTCTGCTTGATAGCTGTTGCTGTGGTATAGTGTGACTGCTTCTTTGAGGATATTGGCTGCTAACTATGAATTCTTGGTTCTGGGTAAAGGGTAACCAGCAACTCACTTTCTTTAACTGCTAACTCATCCAACCGCTGAGCTACCATTACTCGCTCAAAATAGGTATCAGCCAGTACCCAGTAAACACCATAGTGACGAGCCTCAGATGCCATCAAGCTATGATAAAATTTTGCTAAGGATGGATCACAACAGTGAGTTGCTAGTAATCCCAAACGTTCGTGAGAACGAGCCTCGATCAGTCCAGCAACTAGTAAAGAATCCAACAACCGTTCTGGTTCGTGTCGGCGAATCTGAGCTTTCAATCCAGCTCCATAGGGTGGTGAAGAAAGGGGACCTAAGGGAATGCTACGTCTTTCTAGCCACTGGTTAACTTGCTCGAAATGTTCTAGTTCCTCACGGGCAATGACCGTCAGCTGACGCACAAGTTTAC
Source organism: Moorena sp. SIO1F2 (assembly GCF_010672755.1). Taxonomy (NCBI): domain Bacteria; kingdom Bacillati; phylum Cyanobacteriota; class Cyanophyceae; order Coleofasciculales; family Coleofasciculaceae; genus Moorena; species Moorena sp. SIO1F2. The sequence continues at coordinate 3,378 of NZ_JAAHFV010000241.1, read as the reverse complement.
TGTAGGATGGGTAGCGAAACATTAAATTCAGTGCTACTCCAGCTGCTTTACGTTCACAATGGGAATGGTCGAGTAAAATAACATCAAGGTGCCCAAGGGCTTGCTCGATCCAAGCCTGGCTAGTAGGGTGTTTGAGGGTATTAATCAAAGGCAGACCAGAAGAAGACACAGTTTTTGTTCAAATCAAAGTAGTTGGCTTGTTCATTGCAGACAGGCTTTGGTATCGGTAGACGATACTATTAATTTTAACTGAATCGTGTCAATCCCCGTCTTGTTAAGGTGCAGGTGTAATCTCGTCAAAAACTTGGTTCAATACCCGCTTTTGTAGCAACAAGTTGGGTCTCAAACCCCGACTTACCCGTAGCCAATCCGGGTAGTTCATGATAAATTTACATAGACACTACGCATAGACACTTATAAGACAAGTTAAACTAGCTACTTGAGCCTATTCCTCAAACTATTACACTTAACGACTCTATTCAGGAATAGCAAATACCTTAAAAGGAAGACCACTCTGAAAGAATTGGTGCATATATCTATAAATAGATATGAGGCTAATGGTATTAGGTATTAGGTACAACAAAAGCAGTTGATAGCCTCTGTGCTTGAGGAGGTGTGCTTCATAGGCTGGTCATAAACCGCAACCGCTTAGCCATTTAACCTAGAACTCTGATGCCTAAAGCCATTAACCTTAAATTTTATATGAAGGGGTCTACCTGATATTTAACGAAATTAGATTTGGATAAGTAAAGTAATGACACACCGTCGTATTGTTATCGGTGACGTTCATGGTCACTATAATTCTCTTATGGCCTTATTGGATGCGATCGCACCCACTAGTGACGACACCGTTTATTTTCTTGGAGACTTGATTGATCGAGGACCAATGAGTTCTCAGGTTGTCGAATTTGTCAAGCAAAACGCTCACCCCTGTTTATTAGGTAATCATGAGCTGATGTTACTAGAAATTATCGGTAACAATTTAGTACCTAACTCAACACGACAAGCCTGGCTCTATAGTGGTGGTGAAAGTACTATCAACAGCTATGGTGGAAAAGTCTGCCAAGATCACCTAGATTGGATCAAAACACTGCCAACCTACATTGATTTAGGAGATACCTGGCTAGTTCATGCCGGGGTTAATCCTCGCATGACCATTGAGGAGCAAACCGTTGAGCAATTTTGTTGGATTCGGGATGAATTTCACAGTATGCGTGAACCTTACTTTCTCGACAAGCTGATCATCACGGGTCACACCATGACTTTCACCTTACCAGGAGTGGCTCCCGGTACCATAGCCCAAGGTTGTGGTTGGCTAGATATAGACACTGGTGCTTATCATCCGAAAAGTGGTTGGATGACAGGTCTAGACATTACCAATAATCTTGTTTATCAAGTTAACGTCTTTCGGGGTGATGTTCGCCAATTCCCCTTGGAAGAAGCCGTGACCAAGATAGAACCTAGTAAAATATGCCGACGTCAAGTATTGAGTACCTCGTGAAGGTGATATAGGTTAACAAAAAGACTATTGATCAAGCTTTCTGCTCTTGAGCTAGCTGTGCTTATCTGAGCACTCGCCCTCGACGACCTGTTGTCCTTTTGAGGGCAGCTTTTTTCTGGTTGCGGACTACACGAGTTTTGTTTTTGTAAGCCCGATTGTTTAATCCATCACCAACATAAGCACTATTTGAATCGATAGACTGCTCCAAGGAATCAATTCGGTCTGCTGTTGACGGATGAGTACTCAAAAACCCTGGAATAGAGCCTCTTTGCTTGAGGAGTTTTTTCATAAAGTCTACTGATCCTATCGGAGCATAGCCTGCTTGTTTTAAGTTCTTGATACCTAGTTCATCAGCTTCAAATTCATGCTGACGACTGTTGGGACGACGTAGTGCGAATTCCACGCCCAGATTAACCATCGTGCTGCTATCAACTCCAGCCGCTTCTGCTAAACCTCTAGCGATCGCGGCTTGCCTAATTTGCTGGATACTATGACGAGCTACAATATGACCAATCTCATGAGCTATCACACTTGCCAGTTGAGCTTCATTGTCTGCTGCTGCGATTAAACCCGTGTTAATATAAACAAATCCTCCCATAGTAGCAAAAGCATTAATATTAGCATCATCGACCACCTGGAATGTATAGTTAATATTTGGGCGTTCGCTGCTTTTAGCTAGTCGCTGACCAATTTGATCAACATAGCGATTAATTTCCCGATTGCGATAGAGCTTAAATTGCTTGCTAACAAGTTGCTGATTAATTTGCTGACCAATTTGGACTTCCTGTTGATCAGACATATTAGATAACTGGATAATCTGAATACCACGCAATAGCAGCTCTAACCAGGGAACCCCTTGGGCAACCTGAGCTGTTCCCACCACCAGACTCAGGGATAGAAGCATGCTGATTAACGGATACAACAAACGACGTCGATAACGGGAGTAAATCGATAATATATTGCTTAACATAGCAAAATTATGAATTATTAAATCCAAAAGAGATTATTTTAGCTATTTGTTGCTAAAAAGGGTTTGCAGCCATGACTTGCTGTAGACAAGCCTTGTCTTTAGCATCATAAGTCAACTCTCTACTAGGAGTTGTCTGCCATAATTACTAACCAGTAAAATTCCTCGTTATGGTTGAACCCCAAATAGGGTAATATGTTCCACAGACGAACCTGGTGTTTGTTATTCTCACTCACCAGTTATGGATAACTCGTATTATAGGTATTAGTTATGAGGTATTAGGTACATCAAAAGCAGTTAACAGCCGATTTGCTTTAAGAATAGCCCTTGATAACTAGGTTAGAAACCCCTTAGCCATTCAACCTAGAGCCAGCGAACCTTAAGGAGTTATCTTTAACACTATACAATTTTCGCAAAAACACCTAAGCAAGTTTATGGCTATTGTAGATTCTAAAGGACGTTTGTTTGGCAAGGTGAGCATTATCGACTTCGGTGCTGCCTTGGTGATTTTGTTGGTAGTTGTAGGAATTTTCTTCTTTCCTGGTGAGTCTGGTTCCGTTGCCCAACTCAATAGCACCAAACCAGTAGAAGTAGATATCATTGTCCGGGGGTTAAGCTTGCTTGAACCAGATGTGTTGGTCAATCAGTTGGAGGAGACCAAGAAGACTAATATTGTGATTCGTAAGCAACCCTATGGTCAGGTTGACGTCAAATCTGTCAAAATTCTGCGTAGAAGTGTCCTGGTGCCACAACCAGATGGCTCTATCAAAGAACTACCAGAAATAACCCCCAATGGTCAGAAAATTATTACCGCAGGTAACGATAACTTAATTAAAATCTGGGATCTCAAGGGCAATCCTTTCCATACCCTAAAAGGACATACTCAAAAAGTCTGGGATATTGCAATTCA
>NZ_JAAHFV010000240.1:0-10187 GCF_010672755.1 Moorena sp. SIO1F2 | reverse complement strand
ATAATCAAGAGCCGACCTCTGAGAAAGAGCCAACTAATACTCAAGCCCAACCTGCCGAAGAGCCACCAGCTAATACTCAAGCCCAACCTTCCCAAGAAAAACCGGCTGATTCTGAAGCCAAACCTTCTAATGGTGTTGGTGGGTTGTGCGTTACCTATAATGTTGGTGGACTTAGTCTAGTGAATGCGGTGGCGGGTGCCTACGCTGAGCTAGTCCCCCTGATCGTGATTAGTGGAGCACCTAACAGTTCCCAGCGGCAGCAAAAGTTACTGCTACATCACACTGCTGGTAATTACAATCTACAGCTGGAAATTTTTGAAAAAATTACAGTGGCAGCCGTGAGGCTTACCAGCCCTAGTCAAGCGGCAAGGCAAATCGACCAGACCATTGCTGCTTGTTTGCGCCACCGCAGACCTGTATACATTGAAATTCCCTCAGACATAGTCAATCAACCTTGTCCTGTTACTGGGGAACGTGACTTACCAGAAACCCCAATTATGGATATCAACGCTTTATCAGAGGCAGTTGAAGAGGCTGTAAGTTTGCTAGAGCAATCCCAGCATCCCGTTATTATAGCTGGGGTTGAACTCCACCGCTACGGTATAGCAGACCAACTTACCCACCTGCTGGAGGAGACGGGATATCCCTTCGCTACCACTCTGTTAGGCAAGTCAATCCTCTCGGAAAGCCACCCACAATTCATTGGTAGCTATGCAGGAGCGTTCAGTCAGGAGTATGTACGCCAACGAGTTGAAACAGCCGACTGTATTTTATGCCTGGGTGCCTTCATGTCAGACATTAATCTGGGTGCTTTCACTGCCCAACTGCCCGAAGAGCGATTAATCAACGCTAATTCTGACAAAGTCAAAATCAAACACCACTTCTATTCTCCAGTGTATCTACCGGATTTCATGGCTGGTTTAACTGCCAAACTTCAGAAGAAAAAATCTGATGTCTTGGATATCAAGCCAGCTATAGAGTCTTTGTCTAAACGCTTTGAGTCACAACCTGAGCAAAAGCTAACCAACGCCAGATTCTATGAGCGGATGACTCACTTTATTGATGATGAGTCAATCGTGATTGCTGAAACTGGTGATGCTTTAATTGCTACTGTTGATTTGGTACTCCAAGGAGACAGCGACTACATTGGACAGGCCCTTTACACATCTATTGGCTTCTCAGTTCCTGCCTGCCTAGGAGTCGGTTTGGCTGTTCCTAACCGTAGACCGATTGTGTTTGTCGGTGATGGTGCCTTCCAGATGACCTGTCAGGAACTTTCTACGATTATTAGGCATCAACTTAACCCGATTATCTTCTTAATTAATAATGACGGGTACACTATTGAGCGGGCTATCCATGAAGGCTCGTACAACAATATTCAACCTTGGAAATATCATCAGTTACCCCAGGTTTTTGGCAATAGCTGGAGTTGCCAAGTGCGTACTGAAGGTGAGTTAGAACAAGCCTTAGAACAGGCAAAAGTAAACCAGAATAGTGTCTCCTTTATCGAAGTTCATTTAGATCGCCTCGATTGCTCTGATGGTGTCAAGCGCTTGGGGAAAGCCTTAAGTGCTATGCAAGGATTATCAGACTAGTAGCTGCTCTAGGCCAGAGGGGGGCTGAGTGACTAATTAATCACAAGGGTGCTTCTTTCAGCAAGCCTAAGCTATGTTGTTGTCTAGGTATCTATATTAATTTTACCAGGCAACTCCTATCTCCAGACAGTTCTGATTGAGCTGGCGTCGCCTTTCGGCGACGCTACGCGAACGAAGTATTTTTAGTCACCAATTGAGCACCAGATGACCTAGCTTAAGAGTAGGTTTGTTCTAAATGTCAGTACTATAGTTATCCCATGCCATTGATTATTCTGGTTGCAGATGACGACCTGGGCACTCGTCTGTCTGTAAGCGATTATCTGGAAATGTCAGGTTATTCAGTTATTACTGCTGAAAATGGTCAGCAAGCGCTGTCTATGATTGAGACTTATCACCCTCACCTTCTGGTTACAGATATTAATATGCCGCGAATAGATGGCTATGAACTGGTGAGAAAAGTGCGTCAGAAGCCCCCATTGCGGTTGTTACCTGTTGTATTTTTAACCGAACTCAATAGTACCAATCAACGCATCAAGGGTTATCAGTCGGGGTGTGATGTCTACCTACCTAAGCCCTTTGAGATGCAAGAATTAGGTGCAGTGATTCAAAGTTTGCTAGTGCGATCGCAAATGATTCATACGGAGTTACGATTCTCATCACCACAGACTACAAAAGAGCCGGTTGATAAACCGGCATCTAGATCAATCAACTCCGTAGAGATTAATCATCAATCAGGGAATAATACCCAAGCTCATGCTCTACAGCTGACCGAGCGGGAACAGCAAGTATTGAATTTACTGGCTACAGGTTTATCCAATGTCGAAATTGGTAACCAACTACACCTGAGTCCCAGGACAATCGAGAAGTACGTTAGTCGTCTGTTCAGAAAAACTGATACGAGTAACCGAGCCGAACTCTTACGATTTGCCTTAGAACACCATTTAATCAAATGAATTCATCCAGTTAACCACCAATGGCACAAAAGCTAAGTTCACCATTGGCAATTAGTACTTGGAAGTGTTTAGTTTTGCCTAGTCTTGGTGTAATTTTCAACAACGTGTTCCAGCAGACCTTCGCAAGCGTCTAGCAGTAAATCAATCACCTTATTAAAACCCTCTGGTCCACCGTAGTATGGATCGGGGACTGAGCGCTCGGTGTGATGACGGGCAAAATCACACATTAGCCTTACTTTATCTTTATACTTCCCAGCTGGATCAAGAGAGATAATATCTTCGTAGTTTTGCTGATCCATAGCTAAAATCAGGTCAAATTCTTCCAAGTCAGACCGATTAAACTGCCGTGCTTTCCCCTGGAGTACAATCCCCCGACGTTTGGCAGCTGCTGTCATACGCCGATCCGGGGGAGAGCCAATATGATAACTGGAAGTACCAGCGGAATCGCCGACAATTTGGTCAGAAAGATTTGCTTGTGCTATCAAGTGATTCATGATGTTCTCAGCTGAGGGAGAACGGCAGATATTACCAAGGCAGACAAAGAGTAACTTGCAGGGCATGGGTATATTATTTGGTCAACTACGAGCTGCGCCGTGTTAAGTTTAGCAACGAAATTGCTCTATGGGATAGTTGAACCCATGTGGTGGGATGTCGCTTCATGGTTCAATGTCTAGCAACGCAGTGATTTAAAGACACCAACTTGTAAAGGGATACCTCCTAATTTAACGGTTATGCAAGGAAGAGATTTACTATTTAAGTCGCGCCGTAGCCTTTACCGCAAGCGCCGCCGACGGTTTAACCTACTGACGATGCTCGCAGGGATAGTTCTAAGTTTGATGATTGTGGAATTGTTGGCTCGTTTATTAGTGGCTGCGGTCGGCAAAATTAATGAGATAGCTACCTACAAGGGGGCACCCAGAGATTTCACTGTTTACCGTCCCAAGTTCGTTGACCAGACACAGCAGCTTTATGATGGATTACCAGACATTGGTGATCTAGCTGTCCAACGGGATCTAGCTGTAGGTTACAGTTTATTAGGGAAGCAACAGAGTGATTTCTGGCGCATTAATGAGCAGGGTTTCCGGGACGACGACCCCGTTCCCTTGGTCAAACCCAAAAATGAAATTCGGATTTTTTTGTTAGGTGGCTCGACAGCCTTCGGTCAAGGGAATGCCAATAATCAAGTTACCATAGCCAGCTACTTAGAAGCTCGTCTCAATCAACGGATAAAACAGCAAAGGCGTTCCCCACAGAAATACCGGCCAATGACCTTACCCCCCTCTGAACCGGAATTAAAGCAAGCACTTGCTCTGCCGCCAAAGATTCGAAATGGTAAGTATCGTGTCATCAACGCCGCAGTACCAGGGTATACCTCTGGCAATGCACTAGCTCAGTTAGCTCTCAAAATTTTACCTTACAGCCCAGACGCAGTAATAGTGTTGGGTGGATACACAGATTTGATCACCCCCAGTGACCAAAATTTAACAGATATTCCTAACACAGAAGCCTTCTTACAAAATGCGACTGGGCATTTTTGGACTCATCTCACCCAGCAGTTGAAGCATTTAGTTACAAAAACTTATCTCGCTAAAGCAATCACATACTGGGTCTTTGATCCTCAGCCGTCAGTGAGTCAGCGGTCTCTAGTGGTCAGGGGGGAGGTTATGCCACTGAAGAAGTATCTTCCTCAGAAATCCGATGAACTGGAACGTCGATTGACGCGCTATCGCAATAACCTCAGACATATGCTGCGTTTAACAGCAGGACAGGGAATTCCTTTACTAGTTGCTGTCCAACCAGAAATAACTGGTCGTGGCAACAAAACGATCAAACCAGCAGAAAAGGAAATTTTGCAGCAGTTAGGAAAAGTTTACCAAAAACAAGTGCAAGCCAATTATCCCAAATTGGTGGTAGCGGGTCAGCAACTGGAGAAAGGCTTTCCCAAAAATATCAAGGTTCTCAACTTGTACACAATTTATCAAAACTTTCCCGAACTCGCCTTTAATGATGCCATTCACTTGACAGAAGCAGCCAATATAGAGGTGGCTAAGAGCTTATATTATGGACTTACGTCACTGCCAAAGCTACAGGTAGCTTCGTTTTACTCAAATATTGATAAATAGTCAGGCATTAATAGGATATTCGGCATGAGGTTTGGAACCATTGAGAATGATTAATTTCCTCATGCCTCTAGTTTTTTCCTACGGAATCCCGAGCGGGGATTGACCGATCAGGTTATAAACCTGGCAAATTTAACCCACTGGTAAGTTGTTCCATGCGTTCCCGCATAGTGGCTGTGGAGGTCTCATAGGCATTTTTCATGGCTGCTAACACCAGTTCAGATAAAACCTCAGCTCCTTGATTGATAGCATCCTCAGAAATCTCTACACGTAGGGGTTCCTGATTGCCACTGAGAAACACCTTCACCTTACCGTCTTCCCCTGATGTTCCCTCAATTTCCATTTGCTCCAACTGATCCTGGAGCTCTTTGGCACCCTTTTGAACTTCTTGAGCTTTTTTGAAGGCTTCGGCTAGTTCTTTCATCTTGCCGAGACCGAGACCAAATCCTTTTCCTTTGTCTTGTGTCATAAAAAATCCCAGTTAAGTTTAGAAACCCCATGTCTAATGACCGGGGATGAAAAACAAACATCAAGCGCGGTTTGAACCGCTGCCCAAGTCGGCACGAAGTCCAGTCCATGGGCAACGGGTGCGCTGACATTAGAAATCCTGTGCTGATTTACCTTTATCTATTGTGTATCTATCGTGTATCTATTGTGGTGCTATTGGAATTTTCCTCACCTTAACAGCAATAGGAAATAGGGGAATAAATTCCCGGTGTCGTTATTCATACATGGGCTGAAGCGATATAGTTAACTTCCTGCCGTTCTTTTCTAGTTTAGCCAAGCACAAATATAAACTAAAAATTGATCATGTTGGTGATCAGCTTGGTGATCAGCTTGGTGATCAGCTTTGAACTGATTCCCCAACAGGATCGGTTTTGGGATATCCACTGGAACCATAGCAGGGGATAAATCCCCTCGCTAGTTTTTATCCCTGCTCTAAAGACATAGGGCTTTCAACTGCTAGTTTTTTGGTAAAATCACCTAAAATCCTCACTTCTGGCTCTAACCACAGTGACCAGTGCTTTTCTACTTGCTCCTGTATATGGTGGATCATGCGGAAGATATCGCTAGCCTTAGCATCACCACAGTTCAGTATAAAGTTGGCATGGCGTTCAGCTATTCTAGCACCACCAATTTGGTAGCCTTTTAGACCAATTTGTTCAATTAGCCAACCAGCAGCATAGGGGTCAGGGTTGCGGAACACACTGCCACAACTAGGTAGGTGGTAAGGTTGGGTAGTGTGTCGTCTTGCCAAATGCTCCGATGTCATTGAGCGCACCTGTTTTGGGTCAGCACCTGGTTTTAACTGAAATGTGGCCTGGGTGACTATGCGATCGCTACCTTGAAGGATTGAGGTGCGATAGCTAAAGCCTAGGTCTTCGCTACTGAGTTGCGCCATTGAGCCATCAGGAGATAGAACATCTGTATTAAACAGAAGATCAGCTGTGGAATTTTTGTGGGCACCAGCATTCATCACCACAGCACCACCAACGGTTCCAGGTATGCCCACAGCCCACTCTAGCCCTTCCCAGCCTCGTTTGGCAGCCTGCCATGCCAGACTGGCAATCGGTACACCAGCACTGGCGGTAATTCTGCCTGTATCTGCATCAAAGTGAGTATGGCGCAGATAGCGAGTACAAATTACCAAACCCGGCAAACCGATATCGCTGACTAGAAGGTTGGAACCCGCCCCTAACAGGGTTAGGGGTAATTTTTGGGAGTGAGCCCACTGGAAACTAGCTTGTAGGTCTTCTAGGCTCCGAGGGGCGACGTACCACTGAGCTGGACCTCCCACACGAAATGAGGTGAGCTTGGCTAAGGATACCTGGGACTGTAGTGGACAATTGGTTCCTGGAATATACAACTGTAACTGGGAAGGAGTTTTTTTCTGGGTTAGCACGCTAGTTATCATCAGGAAAATCAGGGTAGAGATTCGGATCTACACGCAATGAGAATAATGCCGATCCGTTTTTGGCAGTGAAATTGGCTGAAGTTGCTAGGGGGTAGAATACCTAGAAGAGTTTGTGGAAAGTTGATTCACGAATATCATCGAGACTTGAGATCATACTGACCTTCTCTTACGGTCTATAGTTAAAATTCCCTAGCTTGATTCACAATTATTGATGCTTTCGGGCTTAACTTTGGTTAACTAAGCCGTCATGCTGTTGGTAAAACCCCATTACCTTAGGAATAATCTGATTCAGATTACCGGCTCCCAAAAATAGGGCTAAGTCCCCAGGACAGAGAATTTGGTTCAGAAACTCTACCACTGATTCGAGAGTTGGTTTGTAATGTACATCCTTATGCTTAGATGCGATCGCCTGATAAAGGTTTTCCCCACTAATTTCTCCTAAATCTGGTTCCCCAGCACTGTATATATCACTGATAACCACCAAGTCAGCGTTACTAAAGGAAACACTAAACTCGGGGAGAAACCTCAGGGTACGACTATATCGGTGGGGTTGGAAAATTGCAATTATTCGCTGGTCAGCGTTGACCTGGATTCTTGCGGCAGCTAGGGTTGCCTTAATTTCACTGGGGTGGTGAGCATAGTCATCCACAAAACTAATATCATTGCACCTGCCCCGCAGCTCAAATCGGCGTTTGGCTCCCTCAAAGCTAGCGATCCCCAAGGCAATTGCCTCAAACTCCAACCCCAAATTTCGTCCTACTGCTACTGCGGCTAGGGCATTGCTGAGATTATGTTTGCCTAGCAATTTCAGCTCCAACCGACCTAAAACCTGATTGCCTTCCCAAACTCTGGCGGTAGTGCCATTAGCTTCATAAGTTACATCATCAACGCTATAGTCGGCCCCCATATCTCGCCGTAGACTATAGCTGATATTCGGTTTTAGTTGCGATCGCACTGTCTCGCAATCAATACATCCCACTAACTTCTTACAGCGCTTGGCGAAAGCCTGGAATATTTCAACAACCTCCTCTAACTTCTGGTAATGGTCTGGATGATCCAGCTCAATATTGGTTACTACACCAATCTCGGCGGAGAGCTTAACCAACGAACCATCGGATTCATCAGCCTCAGCAACCAGTAATGGTCCATTTCCCAGCCTGGCATTACCACCGATAGCATCCACCTCACCACCGATAATCATGGTGGGGTCACAACCGGCTTGCCACAATAGATACCCGATCAAACTACTGGTTGTAGTTTTCCCATGAGTTCCAGCGACTGCTATACTGTAATAGTCTTCAATCAACGCCGCTAGTAAATCTGAGCGATGGAAAATTGGGCAACCTAGCTTTTTTGCTGCCTGGTACTCAGAGTTCAATGGGTTAATTGCTGTGGAACAGATAACTTGAGGCAAGCCTAAACAGGGGTCAGCTACAGATATAGTCGGACTTGATTGTGAGATTTCTGTGAGCGCTTTTGGATTCAAACTCGTGCTAACCCTTTTAGCTGCTACGTCTTCACAAGCTGGTGCGTTCCTGGATTGGAAAAATTCTAAGTTGGCGGCACACTGCTGTTTGAAGATATGAGCACCTACTGCTTGCAAACTTTGCGTGATATGCGTTGTCCGAGTATCTGAGCCGGATACTCGGAATTGGCGTTTTGCTAGGATGTAGGCAAGAGCTGACATCCCAATTCCGCCAATACCAATGAAATGAAATGGTTTATTACTGAAATCAACAGTCTTTGGCATTTTAACTCCTTACACACCACACCGCACACGCCTAATTTGCCAATAACACGCGCTATCATATCAGGAAAAATAGAGATCGAGGAATAATTTTTGATAAATAAGTACATCTGTACTGTCAAACAGGACAATACTTAAGTTTGATAACGTAACTGTTACATAACTGATTCTTGAGTACCTAGATTATTGTCGTATATATTAGACGTCAACCAGACTTCTCAATCCGGAAAAACGTCCCAAGACCCATAAACACCCATAAAATAGCAGTAGAGCAGAGCTAGTGGTAATTTTTTGACTTATCTCTATCACTGCCTCCTTTGGGGGTAATGGACCTACATACCAAACTAATCGGTTGAGACTGGTTAGGGGAGAGGGGTTTGGGGATGGTGTGAGTAAAATCAGGTTGCCGAGGCAATATCAGATCTGTGCCATCCCCAGAGCGGACTCTCCTGCCAAAACTTCCAGCTTTAGGGTAAAGTATACCCATCTGGTTTAAAAACGAGTACATCAAACCACATAAGTTCAGTAAAAGTTTCAAATTGTTTCAGCCTTTGCGATATTATTGGGATCATTAAGAAAATATTTACTTTGAATTACAGAGGGCAAGAAGTAGTGATTAGAGTAGCGATCAATGGTTTTGGACGCATCGGACGCAACTTTATGAGATGCTGGCTGACTCGGGAGAATAGCCAGTTAGATATAGTGGGAATCAATGATACCTCTGATCCCAAGACAAATGCCCATCTGCTCAAATACGACTCAATGTTGGGCAAACTTGATGCAGATATCAGTTGTGATGAAAATTCCATAACAGCTAATGGAAAAACTGTCAAGTGTGTATCCGACCGGAACCCCTTGAACTTGCCCTGGGACTCTTGGGGTGTTGACCTAGTTATCGAAGCTACTGGTGTCTTCCGAGATCAGGATGGAGCTGGCAAGCATATAGCTGCTGGTGCTAAGAAAGTGCTAATCACTGCTCCTGGCAAAGGAGACGTCCCCACCTACGTCATGGGTGTTAATCATGAAGACTACATCCACGAAGGAAATGACGTGATTAGCAATGCTAGCTGTACTACCAACTGTCTAGCTCCCTTTGCCAAAGTACTGCATCAACAGTTTGGCATTATCAAAGGAACAATGACCACAACCCACAGCTACACTGGTGACCAGCGGCTTCTTGATGCGAGCCACCGGGATGTACGTCGGGCTCGGGCAGCAGCGCTCAACATTGTCCCTACCTCTACTGGTGCGGCCAAAGCGGTAGCCCTAGTGATTCCCGAACTGAAAGGGAAACTCAACGGTATTGCTCTGCGGGTGCCAACTCCCAATGTGTCTATCGTTGACTTGGTAGTTCAAGTGGAAAAAAGTACCATTGCTGAGCAGGTCAATCAAGTGCTCAAAGAAGCAGCTGAAGGCCCACTCAACGGAATTTTGGCTTACGGCGACGAACCTCTTGTTTCCTGTGATTACAGGGGTCATGATGCTTCCTCAATTGTGGATTCTAGCTTAACTATGGTCATGGGTGGCGATATGGTTAAGGTAGTTGCCTGGTATGACAATGAGTGGGGCTACTCTCAGCGGGTTGTAGATTTGGCTGAGTTAGTTGCCCAAAAATGGTCGAATTAGTTGTTAGAGCCTAGTTCGTAAAGCAAGAGACTGGGGAAGAGTGTTGATTCGTTAGGGTTCATAGTTGATTGAACCAATACGTTTAACCTATTCCCCTCTCTCGCTCATCGGTCTCCCAATGTTGTGGTAGGTCTGTTTGATAGAATAATTTTCGTGCCTAGTTATCGAACAATTTAAGGTTTTGTTAGTCGTTTCAGTTGATTGAACCAGACTAATTAGCCTGGTTCAATC